>NZ_RZPQ01000960.1:0-1863 GCF_003999135.1 Mesorhizobium sp. M7A.F.Ca.CA.004.06.1.1
TAGCCGAATGCCTTCCACGAGCCGCACTCGCATGATGCGCTTGTCGATATCACTGACGCGAACGGCGACATTCCCATCCCTGAAGGCATTTCGGACGATGCTTTCGACCTAAGTTTGGACGACGCGTTTGCCGAAACGGCCGAAGAGCCGGTCGCCGAGGTTGCTGCCGCTACGGTCCAGCCGGCGGCGCCAGAGGCTCATGTTGCGCCGGCGGCGCATGCCCCGGCCGCGGACGAACGGAGCCTGGAAGACGAGTTGAATGCGCTGCTGGGTGCCATGACGGCGCGCACGGCGCTGGTCGCCAGTGAGCCCGTCACGGCTCAGCCGGCTGTCGCCGCCCTGCCGCCTGTTGCCGAGCCCGCCGAGGAACCGGCCGATCTTGTCGGCGACCTCGACTGGGATCTTGACGAACCCGCGCCTGAGCAGGACCGGCATGTTGGCACGGCCCAAGCGGCCGATGCGGATATTGACGACCTTATGCTTGATGAACTCCAGGATACGACTTGGCACACGGCTGGCGATGTCGATTTCGACGATGATGCGTTCGACGCGGCTTTGCCCAAGGATCTTGATCCGCGTGACGAAGCCACTGACCGGGACAATTCGGCGGATTCTCTCGATTGGCTTGCGGAGCGTTCCCAACCGGCAGAGCCGACGCGTTCGTGGAGCCGCGTGACGCCGGTTCCGCAGCAGCCGTCATTCAGTGCTCAGCCTGCGTTTGCTCAGCCGGCCGCTTCGGTGGCATCCGTGGCCGCCGCGCCGGCAGTCGCCGCCATGACGTCCTACCGTTCGTCCGAGCCGGTCGAGACCGTGGCTCCCGCTGCCCCGGTGCCGGCGCCCCAATCGCGCCAGCCTGCGCATTACGAAGACATGCCCGACGTCGAAACGGTCGATGTACCCGAGCGTGTCGTCGCGCTAGCCGACGATCTCGATATTCCCGAACTGCACTTCGAGGAAGACCAGCCGGCGTCGTCTGGCTACGACGATCTCGATGCGGAGTTCTCCAGCCTTCTCTCCGAGATGAACGCGGTGGAGGTCGCTCCTGTTCCCACGAGCAATGTGGCCAGCGCGTCTTACGATGATGACTCCTATGCCGCGGGCTTCAAGCCGGGCTATGACAGCCTCAAGCCGGCATATGACGGGGTCAAGCCGGGCTACGACGGGCTCAAGCCGGGCTATGAGCCGGAAGCGCGGACCTATGCCGCGCGGCCGATGGACATGTCCGCCCGCGCGGCGGCGCCCACGGGTTATGCCGACGCCTCCGGCTTCGACCTCGACGGCCTGCCAGGGAGCCAGCCGGTTTCGCAAGCCGATGATTTTACTGTCGATGAACTCGACTACGATCCCGAACTCGACGAGGCTATGGCTGTTCCGGGTCTCGGCGAGCGTGAGGCCGGGAGGCCGACGCGCGGACGCGGACTGTTCATCGCCGCGATTGTCGGCGCGGTCGCGGTCGCGGGCGGTCTCGGGGCCTTTGCGCTGTCCTTTGGCGGCAAGGGCGGCAGCGAAGCGCCTGTCATCGTCAAGGCCGACAACGCGCCGATCAAGGTCAAGCCGGAGAATCCGGGCGGCGCCGTGGTGCCCAATCAGGACAACAAGGTCTACGACGCGGTCAGGGGCGCCAAGCCAGCCGAGCCGGTCCAGGAAAAGCTGGTCACCAACGTCGAAGAGCCAGTGGACGTCCAGGCGAAAGATCCGGCCCGCGCCATCGACCTTTCGCCGGACCAGAATGCAGCCGCCGCTGGAACCGATGTCGGCAATGCCGCGCCGATGGCCGGCGCCGCTTCGGCCGACAACGCTTCTGCCGACAATACGGCGCCCGCGCCCAAGTCCGAGGACCGCATTGCGCAGGTGCTGCAGGAT
>NZ_RZPQ01000961.1:0-1851 GCF_003999135.1 Mesorhizobium sp. M7A.F.Ca.CA.004.06.1.1
ACATACGGCTCGGTGCACCCGCTGACCTTTGCCGCGCGGCAGGCCATGGCCAACCTCAAGGCGAAGTCGAATCCCGAGGCTGCAGCCACCGATTTTGCGGCTCTCAACGATGACATGTTGCGTTGGAATTGGTTCCAGGTGAGCACGGCCGCCAACCCGGTCGTCGCTGAAGCCAGCCGCGCCTTGGCCGATGACATGCTCTACGACTATGCGCGGCTGGCAAAAAACAACGCATCGGCAGTGCCGGCATTCGCTGAAGCGGTGCGTCGCTGGCCGACACTCGAAAACGACAAACGGGATCAGTTGCGCAGACTGTCGCGTTTGATCGATCCGAACGATATGGAGACACGGCATTTGATCCAGGCCGGGATACGGCTGTCCCTGGCCTACCAGGAGGCTGCTTCCAGTGGCGACAGTGCCGACGATCCAGGTGCGGTACAGCCCGACCAGGCTCAGGCGGCGTACGAAAAGGCGATCACGAGAGTTACGACGAAGTACAGATTCGACCAAAGCGTGGTGGACAAGCCACTGCCATCCGCAAACACGCTGCTGCAGCCCAACGAGGCGCTGATCGATTATTTCATCACTCGCAAGTGGCGGGCGGACCGCGAGAGCGCCGATCCGCTGGAAGACGAACGGCTCTACGCGATCGTCACGCGCAAGGACCAGCAGCCGTCGCTCTATGACCTCGGCGATCCGCGCCGGCTCATCCCAGCCGCCCGGGAAACCCGCATGGCAAACCTCAGGTCGACCCGCTCCGCGCAGGAGCGTGGCGCTGTGACCCTGGTCGATCTGAACGCGACATTCACAGGGCTTTACGCCGGTCTGATCGCACCTCTGGAGCCGTCGCTTGGCGGCGCCGACACGCTTTTCGTGGTGCCGGACGGCAAGCTGTTTTCGGTGCCATTCCCCTTGCTGCAGGACAGCAAGGGCGCGTCGCTCGATGATCGCTTCCTGGTGCGCATGCTGACCCGGCCGGAATCGCTGTTGAACGCAGGCATCGATCAGAGTTTTCCCAAGTCCGGCAAGGCCTTGCTGGCCGGCGGCCTGGATTACGCACGGGGTGCGGAGAAGGGTGCCGAGCCGCTACCGGGTACCCGCAAGGAGGTCGACGCGATCGCCTCGATCCTGCGCGGCGATCATTATTCGGTCGAGACCCTTACCGGAACGGCTGCCGGCGAACGGGCGCTGCGCAAGGACATCGAGCAGGCCACGGTCGCGCATCTGGCCACACATGGTGCCTACCGCGACGAGAAAGAGGGCGGCGTCGGTGCCGTGAATGCGCTGTGGCAGAGTGAGGTCGTGCTGTCCCGGTCGGGAAACCGGCAATCGATGAAGCGCGATGATGATGACGGCCGGCTCTATGGCATGGAGCTGATGATGTGGGATTTGTCGAACCTCGACCTGCTTGTGCTCTCCGCCTGCGAGACGGCCCGTGGCCAGGAGACATTCGTCGGCGGTTTGCGCGGCCTGCCGACGGCAATCAACATTGCCGGTGCGAAGCGCTCGTTGCTAACCCTTTGGCCTGTGGACGATGCGGGAACCGCTGCCTTCATGGTGAGCTTCTACGGCCATCTCGCCGCCGGGCGGACTTATCCGGAAGCGCTGCGCCAGGCCCGTCGCGATGCCCGCGACGGCGAGATATCAGGCGCGCAGGACCCTCGGGTATGGGCCGCCTTCGTCATGTTCGAAAACTGACGGCCGCGAGCCAACGCTTGCCCGCGATCGATCCGTTCAAGCGGATCGGGCTGACCGAAGCGCGGTGGCCGGGTCGTTTTGCCGGATGAGGCCTGAAAGGTGCGATCCCTTCGCTTGCAGAAAAGCATGCAGGCGCTGCGGATAGTCCGGCGC
>NZ_RZPQ01000962.1:0-1848 GCF_003999135.1 Mesorhizobium sp. M7A.F.Ca.CA.004.06.1.1
GTGACACGCGAACGGCTTGTCCGCGAAGAATCGGCGATCAAGCGGCTGGCGCGGGTCGGCGACATCTCGCTTGCCGATGTCGCGCCCAAGGGTTCGGCGCAGATCGTGCTCAACGAGGCGACGATCTGCCTGCCGCTTGGCAGCCTGATCGACCTTGTCGCCGAGGCAGCACGGCTGCAGAAGGAATTGGCCAAGGTGACCGAGGAGATCGCGCGGCTGCACAAGAAGCTGTCGAACGAGAGGTTCGTCGCCAGCGCGCCGGCCGAGATCGTCGATGCCGAGCGTGAAAAGCTCGCTGAATACCGCGATGCGCAGGACAAGCTGTCGGTCGCGTTGGCCAGGGTTCGCGACGCCGGTTGAGGATAGATTCGCGAGACTTTAGCCCTCTCTAAAGTGCTGGTTTTTCGCGTCGAAAATCTGGATGCCGTTGCGTTAATATTGACGTAAACGGAAGTTTTAGCCCCATTGTTGCCATAATGTAACAATGGGGCTCCTGGAGCCCCAAAAAGGCCTGTTTTCGAGCCTTTTTGGATGGTTCTCTCTGTTTTTTGAGAGCCGCTCAGCCTTCACAGACCATTTTTCGGCTTTGCCGCACTAGGTTGCATTTCCTCGAAAATGCGCCTGGCCAATGTGTACATGTACGCCCGCGAATTCGTTGTTGCACCGTTAACCTGAATTGGTTCTAGCTTGATGCACTCGAATTCGGGGAGGACATTTCATGACTATTCTGCGACTGAAGGCGCTGCTGGGGGCGGGCTGCTTTTCGCTGGCTTTGATCGGGACGGCGATGAATCCGGCACATGCCGGCGGCCTGGAGCGCGGCGGTTACGATATCGATTTGCTGTTCGATCCGGCGCCGTTCGCGACCGAAGCCGAATCGACCTATGTGATGCCGCAACGCAAGCTCAAGAATGCGGTGGACACCAACCCGCTCGACGGCGATTTGACGCCTCTGGGCAGCACGGCGAAGGACAGCGAGAGCTATTGGGTGCCGCGGATCGGCGTCAAGGCGCAGATCGTCCAGGGTGTCGACTGTATGTTCGACTATTCCCAGCCTTGGGGTGCGCACACAAATCCGGGTCTTTGGGCCGGTGCCCAGTCCAACATGGAAACCGACATCAAAAGCAACAACTACGCCACAACCTGCTCCTACAAGATGGACGCCGGCAAAGGCCAGGTTCGCTTCATCGGCGGCGTCTACTACCAGGAAGTCTATGGCTTCAAGCAGGACCTGATATCGCCGCTGGTGCCGGATTTCCAGGGTACCGGGCGTGTCGATCTCAAGGGGACCGGCTGGGGCTGGCGCGCCGGCCTGGCCTATGAAATCCCCGAGATCGCACTGCGCGCCAGCCTCGTCTACAATTCGCGGGTCAAGCTCGACAATATCTCGGGCACGCTGGATTTGACGCATGTTGGCAGCGTGGTGCTTCCGATCTACGGCTCAACGCAATACATGCCGGATACAGTCGAATTGAAATTGCAGTCAGGCATTGCGCCAGGCTGGCTCGCCTTCGGTTCGCTCAAGTGGGTCAATTGGAGCCTGCTGCAGAGCGTTCCGATTTGCGTCGTAGGTACCCCCGCAGGGGCATGCGTCACTGGTGATGCTCTCCATTCGGGCCAGATCACCTCGCTGGACCTGATGTATCGTGACGGCTGGACAGTTACCGGCGGCATTGGCCACAAGTTCAACGATCAGTGGAGTGCTGCCGGCCAGCTTTCCTGGGATCGCGGCACGTCGCATGGCTATGGCTCGCAGACCGATACCTGGACACTGGGCGGCGGCGTCGCCTTTACGCCCAAGCCGAACATCGAAGTGCGTCTGGCCGGCGCGGTTGGGGTGCTGACCAG
>NZ_RZPQ01000963.1:0-1843 GCF_003999135.1 Mesorhizobium sp. M7A.F.Ca.CA.004.06.1.1
GCGTGTGGCGACAGCGTCGGCGCGGTCGCCCCAGAAGCCGTGCACGTCGACCTGCGGCACCGGCAGCGGGCGGAAGGCGAGCTTCGGTTTTCCGGTTTTTGCGGATGGCGATGCGGTCATGAACTTACTCCATTCTATTTGACGGCCCCGGCCATCAGGCCGCGGATGTAGAAGCGCTGCAGCGCCAGGAAGAGGATGAGGCACGGCACCATCATCACGGTGACGCCCGCCTGCACCGCGCCCCAGTCGATGGCGCCGAAGCGGCCCGACTGCAGTGCGGTCATCATCACCGGCAGCGTGAACTTGGACTGGTCGGTCATCAGCACGAGGGCGGCGAGGAATTCGTTCCAGGCGCCGAGGAAGGCAAACAGGGCGATGGTGACCACGCCCGGCCAGACCAGCGGCAGCATCACTTTCAAAAGCATGGTGAGATTGCTGGCGCCGTCCATGCGGGCGGCCTCCTCGATTTCGCGCGGCACGGCGTCGAAGGCGTTGCGCATCATGAAGATCGAGAACGGCAGTTGCAGCGTCACATAGACGCCGACCAGGCCGGTCAGGGTGTTGTGCAGGCCAAGCTTGGTCAGCACCAGGAAGATCGGCGTCAGGATCGACTGAAACGGGATCATGATCGTCGACAGGATGAGGATGAAGAACAGGTCCTTGAACGGAAACCGGAACCGCGAAAAGCCGTAGCCGGCCAGCACGCTGACGGCGACCGACAGCACCACCGTCATCACCGAGACATAGATGCTGTTTTGCGCCGAGACCCACAGCCCGTCGCCGAAGCTGTTGAGCGTGGCATAGTTCTCCAGCGAGAACCCCGACGTCGGCCACGGCGGCAGCGGCGGCAGGCGTGCTTCGGCCGCCGGCTTGAACGCCGACAGCACCGCCCAAACAATCGGCGCGGCGAACAGCACCGAGGCGACGATGCCGGTAGAATGCTCTGCGACGCGGCTCAGGAGCCGGCGGCTACGGGAGGCTGCCTGCGCCATCAGTCGAGACCCTCCGGCTTGCGCAACAACCATAGCTGGACGAGGCTGAGCGCCACCAGGATGACCAGCAGCACCATGGAAAGTGCCGCGCCATAGCCGAGCTTGAACGACACGAAGGACTGGTTGAAGATCCAGTAGACCGCCGTCAGCGTCTGGTTGCGCGGGCCGCCGCGCAGGATGATGTAGAACTGGTCGAAGGCGAGGATCGAGCCGGCGACCGACAGGATCAGCGCCAGCGCCAGCGTGCGGCGCATCAGCGGCAGGGTGATCGCCCTGAACCTGGCGAAAGGCCCGGCACCGTCGATGACGGCCGCCTCCTGCAGGTCCTGCGGGATCGATTGCAGGCCGGCCATCAGGATGATCATGGTGAAGCCGGCGACCTTCCAGACGACCATGGCGATGATCGACCAGAAGGCCGGCTGGAAGGTGGCCAGAAGGTTGAACTTCCTGTCGATCAGTCCGAGGTCGTAGGCAGCCGGGCTGAACAGGCCGGAATCGACATTCAGCAACCACGACCAGAGCAGGCTGGCCGAGGCGAAACCGACAACCGCCGGCATGAAGAACATGGTGCGGTAGAGATTGGTCAGCGGCCGCGGCCGTTCGACGAACAGCGCCAGCGGAAAGGCCACCACGAAGATCGCGATGGTGACGATCACCGTGTAGAAGGCGGTGAAGCGCAGCGCGTTCCAGAACCTGGTGTCGCGCAGGATGGCGACGTAGTTGCCGAGGCCGATGTAGCTATGCTCGCCCATCAAGGGCCAGTTGTGCAGCGACATCCACGCCGTCATGCCGAGCGGGATCAGGAAAAAGACGACGACCAGCGCGACAGCCGGCGCGACATAGAGCAGGCC
>NZ_RZPQ01000964.1:0-1841 GCF_003999135.1 Mesorhizobium sp. M7A.F.Ca.CA.004.06.1.1
GTGAAGGGCAGGATATGGAGAACGCCGTGAAGATGGCGATCGATGCCGTCAACGCCAAGGGCGGCGTCAACGGCGACAAGATCACTACCACCACCGCCGACGACGCCTGCGATCCGCAACAGGCGGTGACCGCAGGCAGCAAGCTTGTCTCGGAAGGCGTGACCGCCATCGTCGGCGGCTACTGCTCGGGCGCCGTCTTGCCGACATTGAAGATCTATGGTGACGCCGGCATTCCGTTCGTCATCATCGGAGCGAACTCGACCAAGCTGGTCGCCGCCAATCAGGGCAATGCCTTCCTCGCCAATTCGACCGGCGACATGCAGGCGACGACAGCCGTCGAACTCTTCAAGAAGAATGGCTACAAGAAGTTCGCGTTCGTGGACGAAGGCGATGCCTATTCATCCGACCTAGCCAAGTTGACCGCCGAAGCTTTCAAGAGCGCTGGCGGCGAAATTGCCGCCAAGGAGACCACCACGGCCGGCGAGCAGGACTATTCGGCGGTCGTCACCAAGATCAAGTCGAGCGGCGCCGATGCTGTCTTCTGGACCGCCTACCATGCCGGTGGCGCTCTGCTCACCAAGCAACTCCGGCAGGCCGGGTTCCAGGGCGGCATCGTGCTGGGCGACGGCAACAATTCACCGGAATATCTGGAGATCGCCGGGTCGGCCGGTGAGGGCGTGTACCTGTTGTCTCCGCCGACTGTCGACCTCTTGTCCGGCGCCGCCGACTTCAAGGCCAAGTACAAGGAAACCTATGGCCGCGACGCCGGCGCCTATGCGGCGCTCTCCCACGATGTGGGCGACCTGATCGTCGATGCGATCACGCGGGCCAAGTCGGCGGATCAGAAGGCGATCATCGAGGCGCTCAAGGCCAGCGATTTCAAGGGCCTCGCCGGTGAAATCAAGTTCACCGACAAGAACACGCTCCAGACCTCGAACTTCCGCCCGGTGATTGCAAAGGGCGGCAAGTGGGTGGCTGTCGAATAAAGGCCAACCGGATTGATGCCGAGGCAGGCCTTGTGGCGGCCTCGGCGTCACCGCCGATTGTCTGGTGCGCCGACGCTGCGCCCAGACAAGACTTTTTCAATTCTGCCCTGGAGCATCAATGACGCTCGACCTGCTTATTCAGCAACTGGTGAACGGTCTTATCGTCGGCTCGTTCTATGCCCTGATCGCGCTTGGCTACAGCATGGTCTTCGGCGTCATCAAGCTCCTGAATTTCGCCCATGGCGACATCTACATGAACGGCGCCTTCGTCGGCCTCATCGTGTTCTCCTTTGTCGGCATATGGGTCGGCAATGGCTGGCTGGGCGTGGTCTGCGCCCTGCTTGTGTCGATGCTGGCTGTCGGCTTGCTCGGCGTCATCATCGAACGCTTCGCCTATCGGCCGATGCGCAATGCGCCGCGCCTCTCCATCCTCATCACGGCGCTTGGTGCCTCGATGGTGTTGAACGGCACGGCACTCGCCCTGACCGGCGGGCGGCATTACGCCTTCAACACCGACCTCGGTTTTGCCGGTGTCGACATTTCCACCGTTCATATCACCTACACGCAGATGGTTCTGGTGGCCGCCTCCATTGCTCTTATGGCAGGCATGCAGGCCTTTGTCTCCCGCACCATGTACGGCAAGGCGATGCGCGCCGTGTCCATCGACATGGGGGCGAGCCGCCTGATGGGCATCGATGTCGACCGGGTGATCGCCTTGACGTTTTTCATGGGCTCGGCGCTCGCTGCCGGCGGTGGGGTCATGGCCGGCGCCTATTATGGCAGTGTCCATTTTTTCATGGGCTTCATCATGGGGCTCAAGGCCTTCACCGCCGCTGTCATAGGCGGGATCGGCAG
>NZ_RZPQ01000965.1:0-1835 GCF_003999135.1 Mesorhizobium sp. M7A.F.Ca.CA.004.06.1.1
GGATTGATGTACCACATGCAGTTGTCGGCGATCTTCAGCTCGCCCAGCGCCTCCCGGATATAGGGTTCGACGACCTTGCGGACCTTCTTCGAATCCCAGCTCGCATCGAGATGCTGCGTGGACAGCACGATCTGCGTCGCCTCGGCGGCCTTGCCGTCGACATAGCGAACGGTGACCTGGCTCTTGGCATCCGGTCCGAGCCTGCCGGCTTCACCGCTGCCCTCGTGGCGGGCGGCCGCCAGCAATTCGAGTATCTTGTGGCTGTAGTAGATCGGCGCCGGCATCAGATCCGGCGTCTCGCGGCAGGCGTAGCCGAACATGATGCCCTGGTCGCCGGCACCCTCTTCGCCCTGACGGTCGGAGGCATTGTCGACGCCCTGGCCGATGTCAGGCGACTGGCCGTGCAGCAGAACCTCGATCTTCGCGGTTTTCCAGTGAAAGCCGGCCTGCTCGTAGCCGATTTCGCGGATCGCCTTGCGGGCGACCGACTTGAACTTGGCCGGATTGACGACCGAATGCCCAGCGGCATCCTTGAGAATATTGCCCGCCTTGTCCCTCTTGAGCAGCGTGTCGGGAACACGCACTTCGCCGGCGATGACGACACGGTTGGTGGTGGCCAGCGTCTCGCAGGCGACACGGACTTTCCACGGGTCCATGCCGGTCTTCTTGGCTTCGCGATACACCAGATCGACGATCTCGTCGGAAATCCGGTCACAGACTTTGTCGGGATGGCCCTCGGCAACGGATTCCGAGGTAAAGAAGTAGTTCTGCCGCGTCACGGGTGTCCCCTCTTGAAAAACGATCGGCAGGCTGCCGATTTTGGCGCGCCACGTGTTAGCGGGGCGAAGCGCCGCTCGTCAAGCGGTGCTTCGGCTCTGGCATGAATGTCGATGCAGTTATCTTGTGCCACCGGCGGCAAGACGCCGCCGGTGCTGGCGTGATTGAGGATCAGTCGGGATCGTCGGCGGAGAGGGACTTGACCAGGTCTATAATCCTGCGGCGCACCTTGGCATCAGCGATCTTGACAAAGGCCCGGTTGAGCTGAAGGCCTTCAGGGCTGCCGCAGAATTCGACAGCGAAAGCCATCGACGCGTCCTCGGCAAATCCACGGCCCGCCACGGGCTCCTGGCCGGGCGCATCCTCGAAAAAGAAGGCGACCGGCACGCCGAGTATGGACGCTATCGCCTGCAATCGGCTGGCGCCGACGCGGTTGGTGCCTTTTTCATATTTCTGAATCTGTTGAAATGTGATGCCGAGGTTTTCTCCCAGCTTTTCCTGGCTCATTCCCAGCATGTTGCGGCGAAGCCGGATGCGACTGCCAACATGGATGTCGATCGGATTCGGTTTCTTCTTGTTGTCTTCTGTCATTTTTTCCTCGCCGAATTTTTTCGGCTTTCTCTATTTTTTCTTGCCCAAACAAAGCCGGAGGCAACTGCCCCAACAGAACGATCCACCGGCTTCGAGAAATTTTCAGGCACTTACAGTATGAGTTTCTAATGTGTTGGCTGTCAATTCACCCGTAGCCTTTGCCTTACGTTCAACAGCGCTGCCCCAACGGCAAACAGCAACATGATCAGCATTCCGTTAATGCGCCGTTGGCCGGGAGATATGAGCGCCTGTCCGGAAATCGGTATGTGGGCATCGATGGCGCCGCGTGCGTCGATCGCAAGCGCATCGACGATGCGCCCGCGCGGATCGACGACGGCCGAGATGCCGTTGTTGGCAGCACGTACCAATGGCAATCCATTTTCCACCGCGCGGATCTGGGCCTGCCTGAAATGCTGATACGGACCCGGCGTGTCGCCGAACCACGCATCGTTGGTAACGTTCACAAT
>NZ_RZPQ01000966.1:0-1834 GCF_003999135.1 Mesorhizobium sp. M7A.F.Ca.CA.004.06.1.1
CTCATGCGCCCACTGAACCCCGCTTTCCCGATCGACCGCCAGATCGCGATCGATGCTACCTCCGTCGTGCTGGTCAACGTCTTCACGCTCGACAAGGCCGACGAGCAGACCTTCCTCCATGCATGGCAGGATGATGCGGTCTTCATGAAGCAGCAACCCGGCTTCATCTCGACCCAGCTTCACCGCGCAATCGGCGAAAGTCCGGCCTATTTCAATTATGCCATATGGGAAACGATGGCTGACTTCCGGGCCGCGTTCTCGCATCCCGAGTTCAGGGCGAAGCTCTCGGCCTATCCGTCCTCGGCCGTCGCCTCTCCGCATCTGTTCCAAAAGGTGGCGGTGCCGGGCATCTGCCTGGCTTAAACGGTTGCAAGAATGGTGGGAAAGCCATGAGCAAGGTCATTCACCCAGTCGCCGGGACGGTCGCGATGCTGACGATCGCAAGCCTCTGGCTGTCGACGGTCCTCAGTGAGATGTTTGCCTCCCAGGTGGCGATAGCCGCCGTCAAGATGGCCATACCGTGGAGCTTCCTGTTGCTCGTTCCAGCGCTGGCGGCGGCGGGAGGTTCGGGCTTTGCGGCGGCCAAGGGCCGGCAGGCCGGGCTGATCGGCGCGAAGATCAAGCGCATGCCATGGGAAGATCAAGCGCATGCCATGGATAGCCGCCAATGGTCTCCTGGTTCTCATCCCCTCCGCACTCTTCCTCGCATCCAAGGCGAGAGCCAGCGAGTTCGACACCAGCTTCTACGCCGTGCAGGCGCTCGAATTGGCCGCCGGCGCGACGAACATCACGCTACTCGGCCTCAACATGCGCGACGGGTTCAAAATGAAGGGCCGGCTCCGCCGTCGGCCCGCTCGGCCCGTCAAAGCATCACCTCTATGAGCCAAGCGCCGACAGCCGGAGGCGATGGGCAAGGTGATCGACGACCAGTAAAGCGTTGGCGGAAGAGGTCTCCGCCCGGTGAAGACGAATCTCCGCCCCGGGCAGCGGCGGCACATGGCGGCCTGGATGGACGCCGCGCAGGCCAGGCGCAAGCATGCTGCCTTTGACCACGGTGACCGCCAGGCCCTGTTCAACAATTGCCTCCGTGGCTGAGAGGCTCGGGCTGACATAGGCCAATCGCCATGGCCGGCCTGCCTTGTTGAGCGCCTCAATTGCCCAGGAACGAAACAGGCAATCGGGGCTCGACAGAGCGACGGGCAGCGGATCGAGTTCCTCGACGGCTCGCGTCGCCGCCGCTGCCCAAATCGCCCTTTCGCGGCATATCAAATCTCCCTCGGTCGTACCTTCCGGGTGCATGGCGATGACGGCGTCGAACGAGGACCCAAGCCGTTTCAGGAGCCGGGCGGTAAGACCAATCTCCATTTCGACCTGCACCAACGGAAATCGCTCGGCGATGCCAGAAAGGAGGCGCGGCAGGATCTTGGTGCCATAATCTTCCATGACCCCGATTCGAACCTGTCCGGCCACCTGCTGACCGGAAACACGCGCAATCGCCTGCTCATTGAGAGCAAGTATGCGGCGGGCATCGATCAGAAAGCCCTCCCCGGCGGCGGTGAGTTCAACGCGGGCTGTCGAGCGCCGGAACAAGATGGTCTCGATGCGCTCCTCAAGACGTTTCACCTGCAAGCTGACGGCCGCCTGCGTTCTATTGAGCTGCTCGGCGGCTCGCGTGAACGAGAGTCGCTCGGCAACGACGACAAAGGCCCGCAGAAGGTCCGGATCGAGATTCGGGATACTCATAGTGGAATGTTATCAAACTCATTGAGCTTATTCGATTCCTTATGGCCCGCCTTCCCGATATCCCCGGTTCCGAGCCAGCAAGGTCGGGAAC
>NZ_RZPQ01000967.1:0-1834 GCF_003999135.1 Mesorhizobium sp. M7A.F.Ca.CA.004.06.1.1
GCGGATAGCGATAGAGGGAGCCGGTACTGCCGCCATCGATGCCGGAGCCGACCGGGGACAGGGCCGGCTCCCTGCCGACCTCCTTGAGGTTGGTTCCGCAACCCGACAGCATGGTGACCGCGCACAGGACAAGCATTTTCCGGATCATGACGGATCTACCCTTCGGGCTGCGCTGGCCATAATGCCGGTGAGCGTCGCCGCTGCCTTCTGGTCCATTTCGTTGAGGATGACGCTCGCCTTGCGTGTATCGAGCTTCATCAATATGGCCGCAGCCAGATCGGCGTTGACGATGGCCAGCCGCTCGGCGGCGGCGTCGGGCTTCATGCCGGCGTAGATCTGGACCACGCCGTCCTCTGCCCGGGCCAGGAAAACCTCGCGTCGCTTCAGCCAGGTCTCGTATTCAGCTTTCTTTGCATCGAGAGCTTTCATGCGCTCGTCAATGCCGGCCTGGAGCTGCTTCAGTTCCTCCGCCTGCAGGACATAGCGGCGGTCGCGGGCGGCGTCGGCGATGTTTGAGCAGAAGCGCTCGATCTCGCTTTGGTCCGGCGCCTTTTCCCGCGTCAATTGCTGCGGCGTCGCTGCCACCGGTGCTCCCGGCAGGACCTGGCGGACCGTCTCCTCGCCGCGCGCAGTGTCGCCGGCAAAGGGCAGCGTCGCGAGAATGGCGGACGCGAGCAGGATCGCAGCGGTGCGGTGTCTTTCGTGGTGTGAGAAGAAGCGCGTCATCGGCATCGCCTATTGCAGAACCAGGTCGGCCTGCAGGGCCCCGGTCGACTTGATGCCCTGCAGGATGGCGATGATGCCATCCGGCTTGACGCCGAGGCGGTTGAGGCCGGAAACGAGGGTCTGGAGATCGGGTCCGTCCAGCACGGCAACGCGGGCGTCGGGCCGGCTGGCGTCGATGGCTGTGAACGGTTCGATGGCGGTCTCGCCCTTGGAGAAGGGCTCGGGCTGGACGACGCGCGGCGCTTCGGTGATGCGCACGGTGAGCGTGCCGTGGCTGATGGCGACACGTGAGATCTTGACGTCATTGCCGATGACGATGGTGCCGGTGCGCTCGTCGATCACGACACGGGCCGGCGTGTCGGATTCGACCACCAAATTCTCGATCTCGGCATAGAAGCGGGCCGCCGAGACACCTTTCGGCCTTCTGATCTGAACGGTGCGCGAATCGCGCTCCGCCGCCACCCGCATGCCGAAGCGCTGGCCGGTGTAGTCGTTGATGGCGTCGGCGATGCGGATAGCGGTCGAGAAATCGGGATTGCGCAGTTGCAGCGTCAGGATCGCCTGATCGTCGAACTCGGCCTGGACAGCACGCTCGACGATGGCGCCGTTCGGCACGCGGCCGGAGGTCGGCACGCCTTGCGTCAGCTGCTCGGCCTGTCCCTGGGCGGTAAAGCCGGACACGATGACCGAGCCCTGGCCGACGGCATAGATCTCGCCGTCCGCCGCCTTCAGCGGCGTCATGATCAGCGTGCCGCCGGAAAGCGAGGTCGCGTCGCCCATCGAGGAGACGTCGATGTCGATGCGGGCGCCCGATTGCACGTAGGGCGGCATGTTGGCGGTGACGATGACGGCGGCGACATTCTTGGCGCGCGCACTGCCGCCTTCGGTGGCGATGCCGAGATTTTCGAGCATCGCGCGGATCGACTGTTCGGTGAATGGCGAGTTGCGCAGGCTGTCGCCCGATCCGGCAAGGCCGATGACCAGGCCGTAGCCGACGAGCTGATTGTCGCGCGAACTCTGCAGCTGGGCGATGTCCTTGATGCGCGCGGCGACCTGGCCCGGCGGCACGCTGATCATGACGCCGCTGAAGGCGGCGGACGGCGAGATC
>NZ_RZPQ01000968.1:0-1831 GCF_003999135.1 Mesorhizobium sp. M7A.F.Ca.CA.004.06.1.1
CCGTCGTATGGAGGAAGGGATGTTCATCGCCTCGCGATATTTGGTGACGGTACGGCGAGCGACATCGATGCCGGTCTCCTTGAGTTGAGCAACGATGTCTTCGTCGGAATGTACCTTGTCGAGCGATTCTTCGGCTATGATTGCCTTGATCCGATGGCAGACAGCTTTGGCGGAGTGCGCATCGCCGCCCTCGCAGGATGCGATTGGCGCAGCGAAAAAATACTTCAGCTCGAACACCCCGCGCGGAGTCAACATGTACCTGTTCGAAGTCACCCGGCTTACCGTCGACTCGTGCATGCCGATCTCGTCAGCGACATTTTTGAGACAGAGAGGCCGCAGATGGGCGGCGCCGTGTGTAAAAAAGGCATCCTGCTGGCGCACGATTTCGGTCGCAACCTTAAGGATCGTCTTAGCGCGCTGCTTGAGACTGCTGATCAGCCAGTTCCCTTTTTCCTGGCAATTGTCGAGAAACGCTTTGCCTTCCGGATTTTGCTTGGTCAGCTGCGAGATTTCGGCGACATAGGTGTGGTTGATCAACACTTTGGGCAGCGTGGCCGGATCAAGCTCCACCCGCCATCCACCTTCGGACTTGGGCATTACCCAGACGTCCGGTACGATGGTTTCCGGCGTCCCGGACTGGAACCGGTCTCCAGGCTTGGGATCGAGCGCGCGGATTTCGTTCCTCATGTCGAGGAGATCCTCCTCGTCGACTCCGCAACGCTGCTTCAATCCCTGAAAATCCCCCCGTGCAAGCATCTCGAGATTGGCGACCAAAGCTGCCATAGCCGGGTCGAACCGGTCTTGCTGGCGCAGCTGAATCTCCAGGCATTCGCTGAGAGTTCGCGCAAAAATGCCCGGCGGATCAAATTGCTGCAAGATTCCGATGACCCGTTCCACATCAGCTTGCCGAACGTTTAACGTCCTGGCCAGATCGAAAAGGTTTACCTGAAGATAGCCAGTGTCCTCCAGATGAGCGGCGAGCTGTCCGGCAATCAGCCGCTCCTGGGGGGTGAACGGGTTGAGGGCGACCTGGCGGGCGACATGGTCGTGCAATGTTTCGGTGTGGGCGGTAAACTCCTCGACGGCAGGTCGATCGTTGCCGCTACTGCGTTGCGACTTCCATTGCCCGCGCCCGCCAGACGGCCCGCCAATGGGCGATTCGCCGATTTCGCTTCTGCTTTGACTGCTCCGCTGATCCACCCCTGGCAGCGGCGAATCGTCGTCAAACGGGTCAGGCTTCAAAACGGGGTTCTTCTCGAGTGCCTGCTGCACGAGCTGATGGAGTTCAGTATGCGTCAATCGCAGCAAGCGAATAGCTTCAATGGCTTGAGGCGATAAGACCATACGTTGCTTCTGGCGTTGAAGCAGGCTTGCTGAGAGATGCATGTTGAACCGTGATCTGCCGAGGAGGCTCTAGTGTGTGCTTGGGTTGTGTGAGACTTTCCACTTCTGGGTCATGCCGCCGCCTTCAATTTGTCGAGAACGTTTTGCGGGGATGAAACGCCATAGGGGTCCGTCTCGCAGTTGTCACAGAAGCCTTCCTCCTCGAACCACTGCTCCACCACGCCATCGTCGATCAGAGCGGCGTATCGCCAGGAGCGCATGCCAAAGCCCAGATTGTCCTTCGCGACCAGCATGCCCATTTTGCGCGTGAACTCGCCCGACCCGTCTGGGATCAGCTCGATCTTCTGCAGCCCCAAGGACTTTCCCCACGCATTCATGACGAAAGCATCGTTGACCGAGACGCAGTAGATCGCGTCAATTCGCAGTTCCAGAAATTGATCATAGAGTTTTTCGAAATCGGGCAGTTGGAAGGTCGAGCAGGTCGGGG
>NZ_RZPQ01000969.1:0-1825 GCF_003999135.1 Mesorhizobium sp. M7A.F.Ca.CA.004.06.1.1
TGTCCGTGGCGATCGCCAGCTTGCCATCGAGGGGATCAAGGCGGAAAACGCAGCGGCGCCCGAGCTCGCTGGAGGCGCGGTTTCCTGTGTAATCGCTGAGAATTCCATAATCCGGGTCGGTAAACCAGATCGAATCATCCGAGCGTACGACGATGTCGTTTGGCGAGTTGAGCCGCTTTCCCTCGTAGCTATCGGCGAGAACGGTCTGCCTCCCGTCAAGTTCGGTGCGGACGACGCGACGATTGCCGCTCTCGCAGGTGGCAGACGCCCTTGGCGGTCCCGGGTGTTGCCATTGGCGTTGCCGGACGGATGGCGAAAGACGACCGGTGGCTGCCCTTTGGCGACAGTAATATTTGCTCTGCTGGAACGTCGCTAAGAAGGAGAATCTCGAGATCCGCAAAACAGACCGGACCCTCCGCCCACAATGCCGGTGTGAAGACGCTCCAATGGCGCATTGGCCACGACATAGCGCCGGAAGCCTTAAAAATTCAGGATCGAAATTTCTTCTGCACTTTTTCCACCACCCAAGGTGAATTGGTTTGACCCCCGCAATTTCTAATTGACAGGCGCCGCTTCTCAATGCCTAATTTTATATAATGCATTATCTTGCCGAGCAAACTCCATAAATGTGGTTGCTCAACATCAACGCTGAGACGGTCCAAACACCCTTCATGACAGCTGCAAGAGTTGAACCCCGGTCGACCGCTCTGGCGTCCGACACCGCCCCCGGAATGCTGTCTGGCCTTCGAGTGATCGAGGTGGCGGACGAGACGGCGGAGTATTGCGGCCTGCTGCTTGCAGGACTCGGCGCCGAGGTGATCAAGATCGAATCAGCAGACGGCAGCCCGACGAGGCGCATCGCCCCGTTCTGTTCTGAGGAGCCCGACCCCGAAAAGTCGCTCTATTTCTGGGCATACAACCGCGGCAAGAAATCCGCCGTCGCCGATCTGGATACCGCAGGCGGTCGCGAGATGTTGGTCCAGCTCCTGGGTACTGCCGACATCCTGCTGGATGCTAGCTGCGGCATGTTGAATGAACAGCTTGGGCTGACCCGCGAAGCCTTGGCGGCGCGGTACCCCTCGCTCGTCATCGCCCGCATGACGCCTTTCGGCGATGACGGCCCTTGGAGTACCTTCAAGGGGTCGGACCTGGTTCATCTGGCGCTCGGCGGCGTCATGATGAATTGCGGCTACGATCCGGATCCATCGGAACAGTACGACCTACCGCCTATCGCACCGCAAATCTGGCATGCCTACCATATTGCCGGTGAGCAACTCATGATTGGCATTCTTGCCGCTCTGATCGAGCGGACCACCTCGGGTCTCGGTCAGGATATCTCCTGTGCCATCCATGAGGCGGTGGCCAAGAGCACCGAGATCGATCTGATGTCATGGGTGATGCGCCGAGCGCCGCTCCATCGTCTGACATGCCGTCATGCCCTGGAGGCAGTGTCGCGTGTCCCCAACATCAGTCACACCAAAGATGGTCGCTGGTACATGACCTGGGGTGTTGGCGCCCGTGACAAGGCCAATCTCGTGCCGTTCCTCGAGCGTTTCGACATGGCTGCGGACCTCGAGGCGCCCACAGCCGATGCGGACTTCAACGCACGCAGCGTCCCGGGCTCGTCGAAGATGGACGACGCCACCTCGCACACGCTGGAAGTGGTTCAGCGTTTCGTCCGCGCCCACACATATGACGCGACGCCCTGGCAAGAAGCTCAGGCAGCGGGATTGCTCTGGGCACCGGTGCGCAAGCCGCATGAGAATGCACAAGACGAGCATTGGCTGAAGCGCGGCGCCATCACCAAGGTCGCTCACCCTGAACT
>NZ_RZPQ01000096.1:0-12366 GCF_003999135.1 Mesorhizobium sp. M7A.F.Ca.CA.004.06.1.1
AACCGGGACCTGCCACGCTATCGAGCCATTGCATTGGGTTCCCCTGATCGCCCTTGGAAGTGACGAGACACTAGACCGTTGCAGCGGGCCACCGCAAGTTGCGTTTCACGCCGGTGAACAGCTAGAAAAACTCCGAAGCCCGGAAGACATCATTTTTATCCGACATTTGCCGCCCAGGCCTTTTCCGGACTAGGAGAATGTGATTCAACCCGCTAGGGGCGGGTGTCGGAACACCGGAATTCACGAGCAGGGGGCACATGGCCAAGGAAGCGCGCGGCGATTTCTATCCGGTACCGATCGTCGACCAGAATACGCGACCCGGCGCGGTCACCCGGCTTATCATTTTCATCGTCGTTCTGACGGGGGCGGCGATCGTCTTCGGGCTTTTCCGCGAGCGCCTCGGCGATCCTTTCCTGCTCGGCATGCTCGGCGTGCTGGCGATGATCGGCGTCGGCTTCCTGTTCGCGACGGCGATCGGCTTCGTGCAGGTCACGCCACGCTCGACAGGCGACGAACTGTCGAAATCCTTCGTCGATTCGATGTCGCAGGGGCTTCTCGTCACCGACACCAAGGGCCGCGTCGTCTACGCCAATCGCGCCTATGCGGATATGACCGGAGCATCGTCCGCTGCCGACCTGAAGACCGTCGAGGGATTGCTCTCGGATGTCCCCGAAGCCTCGGTGACGATCTATCGCCTGGCGTCCGGCCTGCGCGACGGCCAGTCGGGCGACGGCGAGTTTAGGCTCGCACAGTCCATTCGGCCCGGTGCCGAGCCTGGCGCCCGCTGGTACCGGGCCCGCGCCCGCGCCTTCAGCGTTCCAGGCCAGCGGCTGCCGATGCTGGCCTGGCAGCTTGCCGACATCTCGCAGGAGCGGGCCGAGCAGGAGCGCTTCTTCCTCGACCTGCAGAAGGCGATCGATCACCTCGACCACGCGCCGGCCGGCTTCTTTTCGGCCGACCAGGAGGGCCGCGTCACCTATATCAACGCCACGCTCGCCGAATGGCTGGGCATCGACCTCACCAGCTTCACGCCCGGCGCCGTGTCTCTGTCGGAGATCGTGGCCGGCGACGGCATGGCGCTGGTCCGCTCGGTCAAGGCCGACCCCGGCACCACACGCAACGCGGTGATCGATCTCGACCTGACGACCACGACGGGCGAAGCGCTGCCGGTGCGCTTCATGCACCGTGTTTCGGCCAGCCGCGAAGGATTGAACGGGCCGACACGCACGATCGTGCTCAACCGCACGCAAGGCGAGGATGCCTCTGCCGATTTGCGGGCTTCGGAAGTGCGCTTCACCCGCTTCTTCAACTCGACACCGATGGCGATCGCCGGCGTCGACCACAATGGGCGCATCCTGCGCACCAATGCGCCGTTCCTGTCGCTGTTTTCGTCTGTCGTCGATCGCGACGCCGTCGACCGTCGCGTAAGGCTCGACACGGTGATCCACGAACGCGACCGGCCGGCCTTCGCGGCTGCCTTCGAGAAAGCGCAGCAGCGGCAGGCCGACATCGAGCCGATCGACACGCTTTTGCCCGGCAACGACGAACGGCACATCCGCTTCTACGTCAACGCCGTCGCCGACGGCACCGGTGGCGAGGGCGCCGAGGAGTCGGCCATCGTCTACGCCGTCGAGACGACGGAGCAGAAGGCGCTCGAAGGGCAGATGGCGCAGAGCCAGAAGATGCAGGCGGTCGGCCAGCTTGCCGGCGGCATCGCGCATGATTTCAACAATGTGCTGACCGCCATCATCATGGCGTCCGACCTTTTGTTGACCAACCACCGTCCGTCGGACCCCTCCTTCCCCGACATCATGAACATCAAGCAGAACGCCAACCGGGCGGCTTCGCTGGTGCGGCAGCTTCTGGCCTTCTCACGCAAGCAGACATTGCGGCCGGAAGTGCTCAACCTGACCGACGTGCTCGCCGATCTCAGGATGCTGCTCGCCCGCCTGGTCGGCAACGACATCAAGCTGAAGGTCGACCATGGCCGCGACCTGTGGCCGGTCAAGGTCGATATCGGGCAGTTCGAGCAGGTGGTCGTCAACCTTGCGGTCAACGCGCGCGACGCAATGCCGGCGGGCGGCGATCTCACCGTGCGCACCCGCAATGTGACCGCCGAGGAGTGCAAGGCCTTTTCCTACCGCGAACTCGCCCCGGCGGACTATGTCGTGGTCGAAGTCGAGGACACCGGCAGCGGCATCGCGCCCGACGTGCTGAAGAAGATTTTCGAGCCTTTCTTCACCACCAAGGAAGTCGGCAAGGGCACCGGCCTTGGCCTGTCGATGGTCTACGGCATCATCAAGCAGACCGGCGGCTTCATCTTTTGCGATTCCGAAGTCGGCAAAGGCTCGACCTTCCGCATTTTCCTGCCGCGTCACATCGCCGAAGCGAAAAAAGCAGGCGAGCCCGGCGATGCGCCGGCGGCGCCGACAAAGGTCGCCGATCCGGCCAAGGATCTGTCGGGCTCGGCCACGGTGCTGCTCGTCGAGGACGAGGATGCCGTGCGCATGGGCGGCATGCGGGCGCTGACCTCGCGTGGCTACACCGTGCACGAGGCATCGTCGGGCGTCGAGGCGCTGGAAGTGTTCGAGGCACTGGGCGGCAAGGTCGATATCGTCGTTTCCGACGTGGTCATGCCGGAAATGGACGGACCGACACTGTTTGGTGAATTGCGCAAGCGCCAGCCGGACATCAAGTTCGTCTTCGTGTCCGGCTACGCCGAGGACGCATTCGCCAGAAACCTCCCGGCAGATGCGCATTTCGGCTTTCTGCCCAAGCCGTTTTCGCTCAAGCAACTGGCGACGATCGTCAAGGACGTGCTGGAGTCTTAGAGCCTTTCCCATGTTCCATCTTGCACAACGCCGTGACAACGCCATGATTGCGGGTGAAACGGCTGGAAGGCTTAGGGGGAGCAACTGGTGACGCCGCACAACGAAGCGGACAAGGACGACTACGCCGACACGGTTTTGTTACCGGGTGACCCGCAGCGCGCCGAGTGGATGGCGCAAACGTTCCTGGAAGCGCCGCGCTGCATCAATCGCCGCCGCGGCGCACTTGGCTTCACCGGGCTGTTTGGCGGCAAACCCGTCAGCATCCAGGCGACGGGCATCGGCGTTTCATCGTTTCTGATCTATGCGCATGAACTGCTGGACCATTATGGCGCCCGGACGTTGATCCGCACCGGCACCTGCGGCAGCCTGACCGCAAAGGCAAAACTGCGCAGCCTTGTCATCTCGCAATCGGCGCAGGCGGAAAGCGCCCAGAGCGGCCAGGTTTTCGGCCTTTATGGACCCGCTGGCCCCGACCCGGCGCTCCTCGCATCGTCACTGGCCAAGGCGGTAGAATTCGGCATCGACCATCATGCCGGCCTGACGGTGTGCAGCGACATCTTCTATCACCCGGAGGGGCGCGCCCGTTTTGCCGTTGCGCGGGCGCAAGGAGCCCTGGCCGTGGATATGGAAACCAGCGCGCTCTATCGCATATCGGAGCATTTCGGAGCGCGTGCGCTGTCGATGTGTGTCGTGGTCGACAACATCGAGACCGGCGAACAGACCGACTATTCCGAGCGCCAGGCGCTTTTCACCGACATGAGCCGTCTGGCGCTCGCTGTCGCAGCCGAGAGCTAGCCGAGTTACGGGAGCAATTGCTTGCGCACGGCTGCCACATCGTCGGAGGCGACCGCCGGGGCGGCGTTGCCCCAACTGGCGCGCACATAGGTCAGGACGTCGGCGACCTCCTGGTCCTTCAGGCGCCAGGCCAGGGACGGCATGGCGGGCGTTGTCGGCGCATCAGCCGTATGCACGGCCTGACTGCCGGCAAGGACGAGCCGGGCCAATGTTTCGGAACTGCCCTGCGCAACGCTAGAATTGCCGGGCCACGATCCCGCCAAGCATCCGGCCTACCTGCCCGGATGCTGGACCGATAGAAACAGCATCGTGCCATCAGCCATGAATCAGGACCTGATCGCCCTTGCTCAGCTGGCAAGCAGCCTAAGGAGTTTACGGCCTGGACGACGCCTTATAGACTGAACACATGGCGCTCAAACGGATGGACAACATAGGAATCGTCGTCGATGACCTCGAAGAGACGATTGGTTTTTTTGGCGAGCTCGGCCTTGAGCTCGAAGGGCGGGCCATGATCGAAGGGGAATGGGCCGGACGTGTCACTGGACTGGGCGATCAGCGCGTCGAGATTGCCATGATGCGGACGCCGGACGGCCACAGCCGGCTCGAACTGTCCCGTTTCCTCACGCCGCCTGTCGTCGCCGATCACCGCAACGCCCCGGTTAACGCCCTGGGCTACCTCCGCGTCATGTTCACCGTGGACGACATTGACGGGACGCTTGAAAGGCTCCGCAATCGCGGTGCGCGGCTCGAAGGCTAAGTCGTCCAGTATAAAGACGTGTATCGGCTATGTTACATTCGAGGGCCTGGAGGGCTTCTCATCGGGCTCGCGCAAGAACTCAGCTGAGCGCAATGCGCTAAGCAGCCTCCCGCTTCGGCACCATCTGCTCATCCATTCCCGGCCGATGGCCCCGCAGATAGAGCGCGCAGGTGGTGCGCAGCATCGACGCAAAGTTCGGGATGGCGCCGTTGATCTCGATGGCTTCGTCATAGAGCTTGGAGATGAATTTCGGCGTCGTCAAATCCTGGTTTTCGGCGATTTCGTCCAGCAAAGCCCAGAATGTCGCTTCGAGCTGGATGCTGGTCGAGTGGCCGTCGATGCGAATCGACCGGTTGATCTGGCGATAGCCTTCGGGATCCTGGCCCGCAAACACCCTGCACATCCGACAAACCTCCCATGATTGTTGGTCTTGGGTGGACGGGCGTGCAGTTTGATACTGCTTGACCTGTCCCCACATGCATTCTCGGGCAAAATTGCCGGTCCGGCAATCGGACTTTCGTCCCGTTCGCGGCTGCGGGCGTGGTAACCGGCTGCCACCACCTTTTGTCCGTGCCGCGCATAATCGCCTCCACACCAGAACGGAGACTGATTTGGCCAAGGCGATCCACAGTATGATCCGGGTTCTCGACGAAGCCCGATCGCTCGATTTCTACAGAAACGCCTTCGGGCTCGATGTCGCCGACAGGCTGGATTTCGAGACATTCACGCTCATTTACCTCAGCAATGCCGAGGCAGGGTTCGAGCTCGAACTGACCGTGAACAAGGATCGGCAGGAGCCTTACGGGCTCGGCGACGGCTACGGCCATCTGGCGGTCTCGGTCGTCGATCTCGACGGCGAACATGATCGTCTCGGCGCGCTAGGGCTCAACCCGAAGAAAATCGTCGAGTTCAACCGCGACGGATCGCTGATCGCCCGCTTTTTCTTCATCGAGGATCCCGACGGCTACAAGATCGAGGTTCTGCAACGCGGAGGTCGCTTCCAATAGGAGACATCGCAGCCGTCCCCTGACGGGGGCAGCGCGCCAGCAACGGCGTTCTGAAGAGAGCGCACATAGCAAGCAGGGAGGAATAAAATGGTCACGATCTATGACGCGAAGCCTGGGCTGTCCCGTCGAGAGCTTCTTAAACGGGGCGGCATCGGCGCGCTGCTCGTCATCTCAGGCAGCGCCGTCATCAGCCCCGAGCATGCCTGGGGACTGGAGACATCGGCACTCAAGCCCGAAACCATGGCGACGCTGATCCAGATGGCGCGTGACATCTATCCGCACGATCAGGTTCCGGACAAATATTACGCCATTGCCGTGAAAGGCCACGACGAACAGGCCGGCAAGGACGCCGCCTACAAGACTATGCTCGAAGATGGCATCGCCGACCTCGACAAGAAGTCCGGTGACGGCGGCTACCGCGGCCTTGGCTGGGAGGACCAGCGCGTCGCCGTGCTGAAGCAAATCGAGGCGACGCCGTTCTTCCAGGCCATTCGGGGTGGCCTCGTGGTCAGCCTCTACAACCAGAAAGAGGTGTGGCCGATCTTCGGTTACGAGGGCGAGTCCTATTCCAAGGGCGGCTACATCGCGCGCGGTTTCGACGACATCGAGTGGCTCTGAGCCCCGTCGCTCCTGAACCCGCAAACAGAAATCATGGGAGGAAACCATGGCAGCTTCATTTGATCTGAACAACGATGGCGTGGTCGTCATCATCGGCTCGGGCGCCGGCGGCGGCACGCTCGGCAACGAACTCGCCCAGAAGGGTGTCGACGTCGTCATCCTGGAAGCCGGCGCGCGCCACGAATACGAAGACTTCATCAATGACGAGTGGGGTTCGTTCAGCCAGCTCGCCTGGACCGACAAGCGCACCACGTCCGGCGACTGGCGTGTGGCCAAGGATTTTCCCAACCTGCCGGCCTGGATCGTCAAGTCGGTCGGCGGTTCGACCACGCATTGGGCCGGAGCTTCGCTGCGCTTCCAGGAGCATGAGTTCAAGGGGCTGTCGACCTACGGCAAACTGGAAGGCGCCAACCTGCTCGATTGGCCGATCACGCTGGCCGAGATGGAGCCCTACTATGCCAAGGCTGAAGCCAAGATGGGCGTCACCGGCACCAATGACTGGCCGCGGCTGCCGGGCAACAACAATTTCAAGGTGTTGAAGGCCGGCGCCGACAAGCTCGGCTACAAGGAATGCCACACCGGCAACATGGCGATCAACTCGGTCGATCGCGACGACCGCATGTCCTGCCAGCAGACCGGCTTCTGCTTCCAGGGCTGTAAATGGGGCGCCAAATGGTCGACGCTCTACACCGAGATACCCAAGGGAGAGGCGACAGGCCATCTCGAAGTCAGGCCGAATGCCATGGCGATCAAGATCAACCATGACGCCAGCGGAAAGGTGACCGGCGTTGTCTACGCCGACAAAGACGGCAAGCTGCAGGAGCAGAAGGCGCGCATCGTCGCGGTTGCCGGCAATTCGATCGAGAGCCCGCGGCTGCTGCTCAATTCGGCGTCGGGGAAATTCCCCGATGGGCTTGCCAACTCGTCGGGTCAGGTCGGCAAGAACTACATGCGTCACACCACCGGCTCGGTCTATGCCATCTTCGACAGACCGGTGCACATGTATCGCGGCACGACCATGGCCGGCATCATCCGCGACGAGGCGCGGCATGATCCATCGCGCGGTTTCGTTGGTGGCTACGAGTTCGAGACGCTGTCGCTCGGCCTGCCGTTCATGGCAGCGTTTCTTGATCCGGGCGCATGGGGGCGCTCGTTCACCACAGCACTCGATCACTACGACCACATGGCCGGCCTTTGGATCGTCGGTGAGGACATGCCGCGCGCGGAGAACCGCATCGCGCTGCATGCCGACGAGAAGGACGCGCACGGCATGCCGATCGCCGACGTGCATTTCGACGACCATCCGAACGACACCGCGATGCGTAACCACGCCTACAAGCAGGCTACGGCACTCTATGATGCGGTCGGCGCCACCCGCACCTTCCCGACGCCGCCCTATCCGTCGACCCACAATCTCGGCACCAACCGGATGAGCGAGAAAGCGGAAGACGGCGTCGTCAACAAGCACGGCCAGGCGCACGACATCAAGAACCTGTTCGTGTCCGATGGCAGCCAGTTCACCACCGGTGCCGCCGAAAACCCGACCCTGACGATCGTGTCGCTCGCGATCCGCCAGGCCGACTACATCGCGGCGCAGATGTCGGCCAAGACGATCTAGTCACATCCTCCCGACGGACTGCTGGCGCGGAACCCGCAAGGTTCCGCGCCTTTTTCTTGCCGCCTCACTGCTTGGTGCAGGTCGAGGCGGTGAAGGCGCCGTCGGGCTGCTTCATGATGATGTCGAAGGAGGGCACTGTTTCGCCGTCCAGCGTCGCCTGGGTCAGCGACAGTGAATTGCCGCCGGCGGTATATCCGCCCAGCGGCCCCAGCCACGAGATCACGCCGTTTGCGTCCATTTGGTAGTTGTAGCCCTGCCGCGCGGTGCCGAAGACGCCGAGGCTGGCGTAGACGGGGCCGCTGTAGACGTTCCCCTTGATGGTGATGTCGCCGAGGCTGAGGAACATGCCAAGCAGGTACACTTCGCAATGATAGGCGCCGTCAGGCATCTTGCCGTCGCTGAAATCGGCTCGCGCGGCCACGGTTGCTGCAGCCAGAAGCAGTATGCCGATGAAAATACGTGAAATACCTGAAACCATGACGTCGCTCGCTTGAAGAGCGAGCTTGCCCTATTTTTGCACCGCGCCGCAACATCGGTCGCCTGAGGCACGGGTGAGTTCAAAATCTAGGCAGATTTGGTAAATGATCGAAAAATAGGCAGAGGCTGCGCAAGCTGCGCAAAATTCCCTCAATCGATTTCTGGCCACCTCTCTTTGTTTTGTAAGCCCTATATTCCAAGGTGCTGATATCTATAATTTATTTGTGCCCTTTCGGGATTGCCAGAGCGGTTGGCATGGGGGTTGCTTTGTAGTGTTGCGGTGCAATCAACTAGCTTGGGAGTCTGTAATATGAGGGGTAATTTCTCGACAATAACAAAAATGTTTTCGGCTGGTGTGGTCGCCGCCGGCCTGTTGACGTCCGCTCCGGTCAAGGCCGCCGACGACACGATCAAGGTCGGCATTCTCCATTCGCTGTCGGGGACCATGGCGATTTCGGAGACGACGCTGAAGGACGCCATGCTGATGCTCATCGACGAGCAGAACGCCAAGGGTGGTCTGCTCGGCAAGAAGCTCGAGGCGGTCGTCGTCGATCCGGCTTCCAACTGGCCGCTGTTTGCCGAAAAAGCGCGCGAACTGATCTCCAAGGACAAGGTCGCGGCGGTGTTCGGCTGCTGGACCTCGGTGTCGCGTAAATCGGTGCTGCCGGTGTTCTCGGAACTCGACAATATCCTGTTCTACCCCGTCCAGTATGAGGGCGAGGAAAGCGAGCGCAACGTGTTCTACACCGGTGCGGCGCCGAACCAGCAGGCCATCCCGGCTGTCGACTATCTGATGAGCGAGGACGGTGGTTCGGTGAAGCGCTGGGTGCTGGAAGGCACCGACTACGTCTATCCGCGCACCACCAACAAGATCCTCGAGGCCTATCTGAAGGCCAAGGGCGTGGCGGCTGAAGACATCATGGTCAATTACACGCCGTTCGGCTTCTCCGACTGGCAGACCGAAGTTTCGGCGATCAAGAAGTTCGGTTCGGCCGGCAAGAAGACCGCCGTCGTCTCGACCGTCAACGGCGACGCCAACGTGCCGTTCTACAAGGAACTCGGCAACCAGGGCATCAAGGCCGAGGACATCCCGGTCATGGCCTTCTCGGTCGGCGAGGAAGAGCTAGCCGGTCTCGACACCGCGCCGCTGGTCGGCCATCTCGCCGCCTGGAACTATTTCGAGAGCGTCGACACGCCCGAGAACAAGAAGTTCATCGCCGACTGGCACAAGTTCATCAAGAACGACAAGCGCACCACCAACGATCCGATGGAAGCCCATTATATCGGCTTCAACATGTGGGTGAAGGCGGTCGAGAAGGCCGGCACCACCGATCCGGACAAGGTCATCGACGCCATGATCGGCGTGTCGGTGCCGAACCTGACCGGCGGCTATTCGACGATGATGCCGAACCACCACATCACCAAGCCGGTGCTGATCGGCGAAATCCAGGCCGACGGCCAGTTCGAAACCGTGTCGCGCACGCCGGGCCTGGTGATGGGTGACGAGTGGTCCGACTATCTGCCTGATTCCAAGGACCTGATCTCCGATTGGCGCGCGCCTCTGTCCTGCGGCAACTTCAATGTTGCCACCGGCAAGTGCGGCGGCAAGGGCACGAACTGATCCTCCCCGGGCTGGACCTTCAGGTCCATGCCCATGACCGCGCGCGTCCGGACGGCTTCCTCCGCCGTCCGGACGCCCACTTCAACCTTCAGGGGTTACCAGAGACCGATGATCTTGATCCGCACGGGTTTGATGCTGTTGTTCCTGCTGGCGACGCTGTCGTCCTCCGGCGCCGGCGAAGCCGATCTGCGCGGCATCATCGCCAAATTCGCCACGGCCAAGGGCTTTTCCGAGATCGGGGCCGTCGTCCACGAACTGGCGGCCGCCGGCGATCCGGCGGTAGAGCGGCCGCTTGCGGCACTTGCCGACGGCAACCTGTATGTCCGCAAGGCTGATTCCCTTGTGTTTGTCGGCAAGGAAGCGGGCGAAAGCGTCCAGCTTTCCGACCCGTTGAGCGGCGAGGCGTCGGGCGAGGCGGCCAAGGACGGCATCACCAAGATCAAGGTCAACAACACGCTGCGTCGCGTCATACGCGATGCGTTGGGCACGCTGACGCTCGGCGCCAAGGACCCGGCCGTGCGTGTTGCCGCCGCAGACACCATGTTCAAGACGCCCGACGCCGCAAACATCGGACCGCTCGACACGGCAATCGCCAGTGAGACCGTGGCCAGCGTCAAGGCGCTGCTCGAACAGGCTCGTGCCGCCTCCGTTCTGGTCTCCGACCGGCCTGAAGCCGACAAGCTCGCTGCAATTGCCCTGATCGGCGCGCGTGGCGACCGCGATGCGGTTTCCCTGCTCACCTCGGTCGAGGCGAATTCCACCGACGCGGTCAAGCAAGCGGCGACGACCGCAATCGCCAACATCAATTCGACGCTGGCCTTCTGGGATGCCGGGCAGAACATCTGGTACGGCATCTCGCTGGGCTCGGTGCTGCTGCTGGCGGCAATCGGCCTTGCCATCACCTTCGGCGTCATGGGCGTCATCAACATGGCGCATGGCGAGATGGTCATGCTCGGCGCCTACACGACCTTCGTCGTCCAGCAGGTGATCCGCACCTCCTTTCCCGGCCTGTTCGACTGGTCGCTGGTCATTGCGCTGCCGCTCGCCTTCCTCGTTGCGGCCCTGGTTGGCCTGATCATCGAGCGCGGCGTCATCCGTTTCCTCTATGGCCGGCCGCTTGAAACGCTGCTGGCGACATGGGGCGTCTCGCTGATCCTGCAACAGGCCGTGCGCTCGATCTTCGGGCCGACCAACCAGGAGGTCGGCAACCCATCCTGGATGTCGGGCTCGTTCAATCTCGGCCAGTTGGCGATCACCTGGAACCGGCTGTGGATCCTGGTTTTCGCGCTCGCTGTCTTCGGCATCCTGCTCTACGTGATGAAGCGCACGCCCTGGGGCCTGCAGATGCGCGCCGTCACCGCCAACCGGCGCATGGCCGCCTCGATGGGCATCAGGACGCCATGGGTAGACGCGCTGACCTTCGCGCTCGGCTCCGGCATTGCAGGCATTGCCGGCGTCGCGCTCAGCCAGATCGACAACGTCTCGCCCAATCTCGGTCGCGGCTACATCATCGACAGCTTCATGGTCGTCGTCTTCGGCGGCGTCGGCAATCTGTGGGGCACGCTGGTCGGCGCCTTCTCGCTCGGCATCGTCAACAAGTTCCTCGAGCCCTATGCGGGCGCGGTGCTCGGCAAGATCGTCGTGCTGGTGCTGATCATCCTGTTCATCCAGAAGCGCCCGCGCGGCCTATTCGCGCTCAAGGGCAGGGCGGTGGAAGCATGATCACGGGACGCTTCTTTGCCGCCGGCGCGGACCGCCGCATCGCCATCACGATCTTCATCCTGCTGGCGGTGGCCGTCCTTGTGCCGCTGCTCAACCTTGCGGTGTCTCCCACCAGCGCCTTCTACGTCCCTTCCTACATCGTCGCGCTCACCGGCAAATATCTCTGCTATGCGCTGCTCGCCTTGGCGCTTGACCTGGTCTGGGGCTATTGCGGCATCCTCTCGCTCGGTCACGGCGCCTTCTTCGCGCTCGGCGGCTATGCGATGGGCATGTATCTGATGCGGCAGATCGGTTCGCGCGGCGTTTACGGCAATCCCATCTTGCCCGACTTCATGGTGTTCCTGAACTACAAGGAATTGCCCTGGTTCTGGTACGGTTTCGACCATTTCTGGTTCGCCGGCCTCATGGTGCTCGCGGTGCCCGGCCTGCTCGCTTTCGTCTTTGGCTGGTTCGCCTTCCGCAGCCGCGTCACCGGCGTTTATCTCTCGATCATCACCCAGGCGATGACCTACGCGCTGCTGCTTGCCTTTTTTCGCAACGACATGGGGTTCGGCGGCAACAACGGCCTGACCGATTTCAAGGATATTCTCGGCTTCAACGTGCAGGCCGACGCGACGCGTTCGGCGCTGTTCGCGGCCAGCGCCGTGATGCTCGCGCTTGCCGTGTTCGTCACCTGGGCGATCGTCGGCTCCAAATACGGCAAGCTCCTGATGGCGGTGCGCGATGCCGAGAGCCGCACGCGCTTCCTCGGCTGGCGGGCCGAGAACGTGAAACTGTTCGCCTTCACCGTCTCGGCTGTCATGGCCGGCATAGCCGGCGCGCTCTACGTGCCGCAGGTCGGCATCATCAATCCGGGCGAGTTCGAGCCGGCCAATTCGATTGAAGTCGTCGTCTGGGCGGCTGTCGGCGGGCGCGGCCCC
>NZ_RZPQ01000970.1:0-1825 GCF_003999135.1 Mesorhizobium sp. M7A.F.Ca.CA.004.06.1.1
GCCATCAAGTCTGGTCGCCTGAAGCTCGACGATACGTTCGTCGTCAGCGAAAACGCCTGGCGCAAGGGTGGCGCGCCTTCGGGGACATCGACGATGTTCGCCAAGCTCAAGTCGTCGATCCGGCTCGAAGACCTGATTCAGGGCGTGACCGTGCAGGCGGCCAATGACGGCTGCATCATCATCGCCGAAGGCATGTCGGGATCCGAGGACAATTTTGCCGCGCAGATGACCGAACGGGCCCGCCAGATCGGCCTCAAGACGTCGACTTTCGTCAATTCGACCGGCCTGCCGGCGGATGGCCAACAGACGACCGTGCGCGAGCTGGCGCAGCTCGCCCTGCACCTGTGGCGTGATTATCCGGATTTCTACCGCTACTACGGCCAGAAGGATTTTACCTGGAACAAGATCTCGCAGAGGAACCGCAATCCGCTGCTGGCGATGGACATCGGCGCCGACGGCCTGGCGGTCGGTGCGAGCGAGGCAGCCGGCTTCGGCATCGTCGGTACGGTCAGTCACAACGGCACACGGGTGATCGCGGCGATGAGCGGGCTGGCCTCGGACAAGGAGCGTGCCGAAGAGGCGCGAAAGCTGCTCGACTGGGGTGTCCGCTCGTTCGAGAAGACCGAAATCTTCGCCAGGGACGAGGTGGTTGGAGAAGCCCAGGTTTTTGGCGGCGCCAAGCCCGGGGTGATGCTGAAGGCCAAGGGTCCGATCGACATCTTCCTGCCGATCACCAATCGCGACAAGCTGACGGCCAGGATCGTCTATGACGGCCCGATTGCAGCACCGGTGGAGGAGGGGCAGCCGGTGGGCGCGCTGCGCGTCTGGATCGGCGATACGCTGAGCCAGGAGACGCCGCTTTTCGCCGCCGAATCGATCGGCGTCGGCACGCTGCCGCAGCGCGCCCTCGATGCAGTCAAGGAACTGGCGGTCGGCTGGCTGCGCTAAGGCACGTCGCTCAAATCTGACCATGGTTTTGGCGAACGACGTGCATGAAAGCAAAAAATGACGGCATGGACGTTTGGCCGAACGCGGACTATCTAGAGCGCTACAATCCCATTCAGCCATGGACAAGAAGGCCTCTCGGTTGGCACGCGGTTTTTTCATCACCTTCGAAGGCGGCGAGGGGGCAGGCAAGTCGACGCAGATCGAGCGGCTGGCCAGGAAGATGCGCGCCAAGAAATACGATGTGCTGCTTACCCGCGAACCTGGCGGCTCGCCGGGCGCCGAAGCCGTCAGGCATGTGCTGCTTTCGGGCGCGGCCGAACCGTTCGGACCGAAGATGGAAGCGCTGCTTTTCGCCGCCGCGCGGTCCGATCATGTCGAGCAGCTCATCCGGCCGGCGGTCGAGCGTGGCTCCATCGTGCTTTGCGACCGCTTCCTCGATTCCTCACGCGTCTACCAGGGCGTCACAGGCGGCATCGATCCGGCGTTCATGGATGCGCTGGAGCAGGTCGCCATCAACGGCATGATGCCGGACATGACGCTGATCTTCGACATCGATCCGGCGGAAGGCCTGAGGCGCGCAACGCTGCGGCGCGGCACCGAGGCAGTCGCCGACCGCTTCGAAAAGGAGACGCTGGCGATCCATCAGGCCCGCCGCGAGGCGTTTCTGGCGATCGCCAAGGCCGAGCCGGAGCGCTGCATCGTCATCGACGCAGCCGCCGAGCCCGACGCGGTCGAGAACGTCGTCACCGCGGCGGTGTTCGCGGCACTGGCGGCGAGAACGCCGGCACGCGACAGGCAGGCAACGCCGGCATGATCTTCGAGCGCATTGCACCCGAGCAGCACGACACGCTCGACGGCGTGCCGGAGCCCTCCGAAA
>NZ_RZPQ01000971.1:0-1825 GCF_003999135.1 Mesorhizobium sp. M7A.F.Ca.CA.004.06.1.1
CTGCATGGACATCATCCGTGAAGAGAACAAGACCTCGATGGTGAAGTCGCGCGAAGGCGTGCCGACACCGCAGGAGATCCTCAAGGTTCTCGACGATTATGTCATCGGTCAGCCCTACGCCAAGCGCGTGCTGTCGGTGGCGGTCCACAACCACTACAAGCGCCTCGCACATGCCGGCAAGAACAACGATGTCGAGCTGGCGAAGTCCAACATCCTGCTGATCGGCCCGACCGGTTGCGGCAAGACGCTGCTCGCGCAGACGCTGGCCCGCATCATCGACGTGCCCTTCACCATGGCTGACGCGACGACGCTGACCGAAGCCGGCTATGTCGGCGAGGACGTCGAGAACATCATCCTGAAGCTGTTGCAATCGGCCGACTACAATGTCGAGCGCGCCCAGCGCGGCATCGTCTACATCGACGAGATCGACAAGATTTCGCGCAAGTCGGACAATCCCTCGATCACCCGCGACGTGTCGGGCGAGGGCGTGCAGCAGGCGCTCCTGAAGATCATGGAAGGCACCGTCGCCTCCGTGCCGCCGCAGGGCGGCAGGAAGCACCCGCAGCAGGAGTTCCTGCAGGTCGACACAGCCAACATCCTGTTCATCTGCGGCGGCGCCTTCGCCGGGCTGGACAAGATCATCTCGGATCGCGGCCGCAAGACCTCGATCGGTTTCGGCGCGGTCGTCGCTTCGCCCGAGGATCGCCGCACTGGCGATGTCTTCCGCCTGGTCGAGCCCGAGGATCTGTTGAAGTTCGGTCTTATCCCCGAATTTGTAGGCCGTCTGCCGGTTCTGGCGACGCTGGAAGACCTCGACGAACCGGCGCTGATCCAGATCCTGACCGAGCCGAAGAACGCGCTGGTCAAGCAGTATCAGCGGCTGTTCGAGATGGAGAATGTCGACCTGACCTTCCACGAGAACGCTCTTTCGGCGATCGCCAAGCGCGCCATCGAGCGCAAGACCGGCGCGCGCGGCCTGCGTTCGATCATGGAGGCGATCCTGCTCGACACGATGTTCGAGCTTCCCGCGCTCGAAGGCGTGCGCGAAGTGGTGATTTCGGAGGAGGTGGTGACCGGCAGTGCCCGGCCGCTCTACATCTACTCCGAGCAGAAGGAAAAGAAGGGCAATGTCAGCGCCTGACATCATGAGCCCGCAGCGAAATTCTGAAACGGCGCCGCAAGGCGCCGTTTTGCTGTCACACAGGGCTTTTGCGCGGCGTACGGCTTGGCGTCGCAAATGTGTCACTCGCGGACGGGTTGGAAGTGCGGATTTGGACACGCCCCTTGATCTTTGGGGGTCGTGCATCCAACTAACTGGAGAAGGCCGAGGTGCCCGATTTCTGTGCTGTAAAACTCCCGTCATAAACGGTGGTAGGCGGAACGATCCCCGGTCGTTAATATAAGATTCGCGGTTGGCTGATTGGCGGCCGCGACATGAAAGGTTGGACAATGGCCAAAGTATCCAAGGCACCCAGCGACGGCGTCTTCGCAGTTCTCCCACTGCGCGACATCGTGGTGTTCCCGCACATGATCGTGCCGCTCTTCGTCGGGCGTGAGAAGTCGATCAAGGCGCTGGAAGAGGTGATGGGTCAGGAAAAGCAGATCCTGCTTGCCACCCAGATGAATGCCGCCGACGACGATCCCGAGCCCGATGCCATCTTCGACATCGGCACGCTCGCCAATGTGCTGCAATTGCTCAAGCTGCCCGACGGCACCGTCAAGGTTCTGGTCGAAGGCGCTTCGCGTGCGAAAATCGTCTCGTTCACCGACCATCCCGACTTCCACGAGGCCCGCGCCGCGGCGCTGGTCGAGCCGGACGAGGAAG
>NZ_RZPQ01000972.1:0-1823 GCF_003999135.1 Mesorhizobium sp. M7A.F.Ca.CA.004.06.1.1
GCCAACGCCATGGCCGCACGCCTTGCCGCCGCGATCGAGGATTCGGCAACGGCCAAGCTGGCATGGCTGCCGCAGGCGAACGAGGTTTTCGCGGTGATCAAGAAGGCCGAGGCCGAGAGGCTGCAGACCGCGGGTGCCGCCTTCTACGACTGGCACAAGCCGCATGGCTTTGACGGCCACATCGGCGAGGACGAGTTGCTCTACCGCTTCGTCACCAGCTTTGCGACGACAGCCGATGAAGTCGACCGTTTTGGCCAGCTGATCGCCTGATAACGCATTTCCCCGACAACAAAAAAGCGGCGCCTTTCGGCGCCGCTTCCGTCTCGGGAGGAGACTTGTATTTTAGGCAGCGGTCTTGGCCTCGATCTGCTTGGCCTTGGCCGAAGACGCCGTAATGGCGATCTTGCGCGGCTTCAGCTCCTCGGGGATGTTGCGCTTGAGGTCGACGAAGAGCAGGCCGTTCTTCAGCGAGGCGCCAACGACCTCGACGTGGTCGGCAAGCTGGAAGCGACGTTCGAAAGCCCTCGAGGCAATGCCGCGATAGAGCAGCTCAGAGCCTTCGCCGGTGCCCTCGTCCTTGCGCTCACCCTTCACGGTCAGCACGTTGCGATGGGCTTCGATCGAGATTTCCTCGTCCGAGAAGCCGGCAACCGCCATCGAGATCCGGTAGGAATCCTCACCGGTGCGCTCGATGTTGTAGGGCGGATAGGTCTGCGCGCCATCCGGCTGCGCAAGCGAATCGAGCATCGTGAACAGACGATCGAAGCCGACGGTCGAGCGATAAAGCGGGGAAAAATCAACGTGACGCATGAGGTGTTCTCCTGTTGAGCAACATGGTTTGCGTATGGCCGGTGCGAAACCCTTGAGCGGCGTTTCGGGTGGACCAGCGGCCCCGACATTGGCGACCGCACGAGACATTTGGGGAGCGCTGGAAAGCATTTCAAGATTTCACCTGGCGGCAAAAGCCACGGCGGCCGGACCCTTGATGAACGGCAGATGAACCGGCACTTCGGCGCGCGTTCAGGCAGCCGGCGCTAAAGTCCATTCCAGGATCAAGGACTGGCGGCGCCGATTGCACAACAGGCACCGCAACGAGGCCGACCGGGTGTAACGTCCCTTCCTCCCGGATCGACAGGGGCCGGAAGCACGCTTTCAAGCGGCTTCCGGCCTTCCCTGATGCAGCCTCCCCTTCACCGGGAATTCCTTGGCTTTTGGCGCATGGGCGTCTATCACCTTAGCGGAGCCGGCCAGCGCAGGCGGGCATGCGAGACGCCGAGCACGAAGCGCCGAATGACGGATCTTTTCACCGAAAACTCCCTTTTTCACGAAATCGAGGGCAATCCGCGGCCGGAAAATGCCACCGGCGGCTTCTTCACCACGCGTGACCGAAAGAATATCCGCTACGGCCTGTTCGGCGCGGTCGCTCGCCCGATGAAGGGCACCGTGGTCCTGCTCACCGGCCGCAACGAGTGCATCGAGAAATATTTCGAAACCATCCGCAACCTTGCCGATCGCGGCTTTGGCGTCGCCACGCTCGATTGGCGCGGCCAGGGCGATTCCGACCGGCTGATCCGCGATCACCAGCGCGGCTACGTCAGCAGCTTCCGCGAGTACACCGCCGACCTCGAACAGTTCTTCGAGGAGATCGTGCTGCCCGATTGCCGCGGACCGTACTACATCCTCGCCCATTCGGCAGGTGCCTTGATCACCCTGCTTGCCGCCCCATCAATGGTGAACCGCATCCGGCGCATGGTGCTGATCGCGCCCTTCCTGACGCTGCCCGACCTGCCGGTCTCGATCTCGACGGTTCGCCGCGTCTGTTC
>NZ_RZPQ01000973.1:0-1823 GCF_003999135.1 Mesorhizobium sp. M7A.F.Ca.CA.004.06.1.1
GGCCGGTCGTGGTGGCACCAGCCGTGACCACGCCGCGCGCATTGATGACGCCGCCGACGACAAAGCCACCCAGGTCGAACAGACTGACGGATCCCGCATTGGCCGCGATCGTGCCGATCTGGTTGCCGCCATTGTTCAAGTTGAAGTCGCCGGCGCCGCCGAGCAGCAGCGATGCCGCCGCCAGCCCGTGCGTCTGCGTGACCGTGCCGTTCGACGACAGCGCTAGCGTGCCGGCGCCGATCGACACCGCCCGGTCGATCGCGAAGGTGGTGGCCGCCGTTTCGATCTGCCAGTTGGCGAAGGACAGGCTGCCGACATAGGTCGATCCGACAGTCGCTGCAGCGGCGTCCTGCAGCGCCGAAAGAGACGTGATCGAACTGTCCGCCTCGTCGAGACGCCAGTTGCCATAGACGTTCAGGTTGGAGACATTCCCGCCCGCAAGCCCGGTGCGAAATGTCACGCCGTTCTGAGCCCCGGAACTGTCGTCCGGATGCGAATCGCGAACGGTGTAGGCCAGCACGCTGTCCGATATCCAGCCGGTCGGCACGGCGATGTAGTAGTAACCGTTGACGCCCGTGGTCACCGTGCCGATGTCGACACCGTTCGAGACGCCGGTGACCCAACCGGGATTTTTTGCATAGTAGGGCTGTCGCGTGGCCGACGAGAGCGGTGTGATGCCGCCATCCTTGTAGGCGATGCCGGAGATCGCCTGGATGCCGTTTGGATAGAAACTGTTCAGATACGGGTAGAGACCGCCGGTTCCGCCGACGAAAGCGGAGCTCAAGCTGGTGGCGCCGCCGCCCTGCAGCTGTGCCGTGGTCAGGCCGGTGCTGGTGACGCCTGCAGCGCCTTGGCCGGCAACGCCCGTCGTCGTTCCTGACGTGGTGGTGTCGAAATAGACATTGGTGACCGTGCCCCAGGAAAAGCCGACGCTGCCGCCAACGCCGGTAGCGCCCAGAAGTCCAAGCACGGCGCCTGTGGAATAGCCGTCGCTGATGGCGCCGACATTGAACCCGACCAGGCCGCCGATGTTGTCGCCACCGACAACCGAACCACTGGCATGGACCTGGCTGATCGTGCTGCTGTTGAAACCGGCAATGCCTCCGATCTGGCTGCCATCGTGTCCTCGCACCGCGTTCGTCGAAAACGAACCGGTGATCGTGCCCTCATTGCGTCCGACGAGACCGCCGACGGCAGCGACACCTTCGAGATAGCCGCTTGCCCAAACCCCCGATATCGTACCCTTGCTAAAGCCGGCAATTGCGCCGGTGTTGTACGAACCACTGATATAGGCGTCGACCAGTCCGACATTGCGCACCACGCCGGTGCTGCCGACATAGCCGAACAGCCCGACATAGTTGGCCGGAATCTGCCGCACCCAGATCTGGTTGATGATATGGCCGAGACCGTCGAAGGTGCCGGTAAAGCCGTTGCCGCCATTCTGGATGTTGGTGTTGCCGTCGGTGCCCAGCGCGGTGAAACCGAGCAGGTTGTTCCAATAGTAGGTGGAACTGGCCTCGATGTTGTTGGCCAGCGCATACCGTTCGGTCAGGCCGCTGTTGATCGCCTGCAGGCCGTTGACATCGTAGATCAGCGTGTAGCTCTGGCCGTCGATCGACAGCGCCTGCGCTCCCGGCGTGCCGGTGAAGGTCGCCGATGCACCCAAGGCATAGGAAATCGTGCCCCCGGTGCCGCCATTGTTGGTGACCAGCGTCAACCCGCCGACGCCGCCGATCGTGGCGTTCGCATTGAAGACGATGGAATGAAAGGCGCTGAGCGTCAGCGTGTTGGTGTTCCAGCTGATCGGCGCGGCAATGGTGATG
>NZ_RZPQ01000974.1:0-1821 GCF_003999135.1 Mesorhizobium sp. M7A.F.Ca.CA.004.06.1.1
GATAAGGATTTGGCCCCCCGATCGACTCATCGCGAACACGCGTGCGAAAGGTCACGAGAGGAACGTTCTTTCTATAGGTCATTGATTTGCTTCCAGGCCAAAGTGGTACGGTGCATTTTTCGGTTAAACTGAAGCGGCATCGACTTCGGTCGACAGTTCCGGCAGCCTCGCGCCTTGGCGTGGTTGCCTCGGACCGGTCTTGTGCAAGACCGCCCCCGAGCAGGCACGTTTAACGGCGACGAGCTTCCGCGGAGACGGGGAATTTTGCTCGCGTGCTTTATCGAGCTTTGAGAGGTAGGCATGGTCTGCAACCGTGATTTTGACTGCGTTCTATCGACCGAGTCGCAAGCGCCATGCCAATTGACCCGATGCCTTGGGTTCACTTCGGTTTTTGCAGCAACTTTCGTGTTGTGCAGTAATGCCGGTCGATATTATTGCTCAAGCAGCACTGGAAATTGGGTGCGACTCCGTTCGGCAAACCCGGCCTTTGTCCGAAGCCGGACACGAATGTCGGAAATAGCCAAACGCCAGGATCTGGGGCGGGTTAAGAAACGTTGCCGTGGGCACCGGCTTCAGCACAATTGCGCCACGCGAGCATGGCTCCCAGCGTCAATGCCGTGCAGCAGCGAGACGAAGTCACTGCAGAATATCAACCTCTGCGAAGTCGTTGAAACCCAGCATGTGCGAGCCGTTCGAGGCGCAGATCAAGGCATGCTCGAGGAAGAGCTCGTGCTCTCGGCAGCAAGTGTTGCGACGTCTGACAAGGATCGTCGCGCTTCAAGGAAAAGAACCTGAATGGTGCACGGCTTGTGAAGGCCGGCGCATGGAAATGGCTGGGCTGATCATCCTCCATGAGGGTTGAATGAAGAGCTGGCCCCTATCTCCCTCAGCTGCAACGGGGGGAGATAGGGCATGTCCGTCTATCGCGCTGGGTAACATTCCTCGGTGATGCAATAAGGGGGAGCAATTTCTCATTTCGGCAGACACGACCCAGCTCTCCTTTCATGCGCTGATTCCCCCAGGGGAAATCGCGACTCCAGGCTTCCTATGCAGCGAATCGCGGTGCTGTCCGATGTCCGACAATGTCGGATGCGGATCGTAGCTGGGCTAGATCCGTCACTTTGCCTCGATGGTTTCCCACTGGCCTTATATCTGCTTCGCCCAAATGCGGCGACATAACCTGTGCGGCATCTGTGAATGGATCGACTTCAATCGAGACCTCGGAGGTCCCGATGCGCGAAGGGAGCTTGCCGATATGACGGCCACCATAGCGAACCACGGTCCGGACGACGAGGGGACTTGGATCGGCGGGCCTGCGGCGCTGGGACACCACCGCCTGGCAATCATCGATATCCAGGGCGGCCGCCAGCCGAGGATGCTCCAGGGGGATGGCCGACCTGACTTGGTGCTCGTCTACACGGGTGAGACTTACAACTACCGCGAGCTGCGTCAACAGCTGGCCGGCCTAGTCCATCGCATGAACACGAGCAGTGACACCGAGGTGGTGCTGCACCGCCCCCGCGAGTAGGGCTCTTCGGCGGGTACACTTTTTTCACGAAATCCGTGAATGTTTCTCGCGACATCATCCCGCAATCGGTGGTGCAGCGGGTGAAGAGCCCGTATCCGGCTATCCAGAATGCCGCCTACGACAAAATACTACGTACGCGGTTCACTGTGATGCTGGACGACCTAGTTGTGGAGCTTCAACAGGTTGTCCTCGATCAGGGCGAGGCGACTGATAGGCGTTTTTGACTTTAGGCTGCCATGTGGACGATGCCAATTGTATCTGTGCAGCCAGACAGGCAGTTCGGCGGCACGATG
>NZ_RZPQ01000975.1:0-1816 GCF_003999135.1 Mesorhizobium sp. M7A.F.Ca.CA.004.06.1.1
TCATTGTTGAGGAGGGGTCGGGCCTTGGTCGCTATGGAGGATCCACTATGGGACTTTTTGACAATGCCGTTCCCGGCGGCAACATCACCAAACCCCTGATGATCGCGCTCGGCGCATTGCTGGTCGGCAAGATGCTGAGCGGCAGAAGTGCCGAAGCGCCAGAACAGTCTCCCGCGCCCGCTCCGACCGCCCCCGTTCCCGTCCCTACGGAAACCACATCCGCCGATGGTGGCCTGGCTGGCGGCTTGGGCGGCCTGCTCGACAAGCTCAGAAATGCCGGCCACGGCAATGCCGCCGACTCCTGGGTCGGCACCGGGCAGAACCAGCCGATCAACGCCAACGATCTTGGCGCCGCGATCGGACCGCAGATCATTCGCGAGATCGCGCAACGGACCGGGCTGGACGAGCAGGAACTGCTCAAGCAACTGTCCACCGCCCTGCCCGGCATCGTCGACAGACTGACGCCGAACGGCCAGGTGCCGCAGCAGCACCAGGTCGCCACCGCGTTCAACAGCTGACGCGGCAGCCACGACAATTGGAGCGCTGCGCCTCGTGCGCAGTGTTTCGGTTTGCCGGTGATGGGATGAGTGTCTGGAGCGGGTAGCGGGAATCGAACCCGCATATTCAGCTTGGAAGGCTGCTGCTCTACCACTGAGCTATACCCGCGCCTTACCTGAAGTACCGGATTCATCCGAAAAGCGCCATGCACTTTTCGGTCCGATTCTTGTCGCGTTTCAGGGCTTCCGGGCCGGCAGTGGTGGAGAGGGTTGGATTCGAACCAACGTAAGCTAAGCTAACGGATTTACAGTCCGTCCCCTTTAACCACTCGGGCACCTCTCCAGTCTGCCGCCGGAGCCATGCAACGAGGCATTCACGCCGATCCGGACCCGAGTTATGTGTTCTCCGAAACCAGCGCAGCGCCTTATGGCGGCAAGCCCATTGGGTGTCAACCGCGCAACCATGGTTTTTCGTTTCTGTTCGCCGGCTGTGACGGCGGGCCATATCCTTGGCCGGAGGACACCGCTATAGAAGCCAGCCATGAGCGATAAAACCAACACTCCCAAAGACACCCATTACGCCAAGCTGCGCCGCGCCTATCGCGACGAGAAAAGCGGCGGCGCGCCGGCGTTCCGGCCCCGACAGCCGGTTCCGCCGGGCGAAAATGCCGCGGACGGGCTGGTGAGGCTCTACGGCCTGCACACGGTGCGCGCCGCACTCGACAATCCGCGCCGCAAGATCAGGAAGATGCTGGTGACGCGCAATGCGGCCGAGCGCCTCGAAATAGCCGATCTCGCCGCCCTGCCCTTCAAGATCGAACTGGTCGAACCCAGGGACATCGACAAGATCACCGGGTCGGACGCCGTGCATCAGGGTGTGCTGATCGAGGCCGAGCCGCTGAAAGCCAAGCGGCTCGATGCGCTTGGTGACGCGAAGCTGGTGCTGGTGCTCGACCAGATCACCGACCCGCACAATGTCGGCGCCATCCTGCGCTCCGCGGTCGCCTTCGGCGCCGGCGCGCTGATCACCACAGCCCGCCACAGCCCGCAGGAATCGGGCGTGCTGGCGAAATCCGCCTCCGGCGCGCTGGAGCACATCGACCAGATCGAGGTGAAGAACCTCGCCGACGCGCTCGGCCAGCTGCACGAGGCGGGCTTTCGCACCATCGGGCTTGATTCGGACGCGCCGGCCGAACTCGAAAAGAGCTTTGCCGGAGAAAAGATCGCCCTGGTGCTGGGCGCCGAAGGCAAGGGCCTGCGCCAGAAGACCCGCGAGACGGTGACGACGCTGGCGCGGCTCGACATGCCCGGCGCCATCC
>NZ_RZPQ01000976.1:0-1816 GCF_003999135.1 Mesorhizobium sp. M7A.F.Ca.CA.004.06.1.1
GGCGGCCGCCGATCATGATCGGGTTGCCGGACATGCGGCCATCGAGCTTCAGGAAGGCGATGACCGAGCCGGTGAAAGTGATGGCGCCGATGGCGACGCCAAGGCTCATCTCGATCAGCGCCTGGGCGTGGATGTCGCCATCCGTGCCGATGCCGAAGCTTTCCGGCGCATAGATGGCGGCGGCCGCCACCATGACGGCAGCGAGGCCGACCAGCGAGTGGAAGGCGGCGACCAGCTGCGGCATCGAGGTCATGGCGATGCGGCGCGCGGTGACGGCGCCGACGCTGCCGCCAATGGCCAGGCCGAGCACGATCAGGCCGAAGCGGCCGGCCGAGGGGGTTGCCAGCGCCAATGTGGTGGCGATGGCGATGCCCATGCCGATCATGCCGTAGAGATTGCCCTGGCGGCTGGTGGTCGGATGCGACAGGCCGCGCAGCGCCATGATGAACAGGACGCCGGAGACGAGGTAGAGGAAGGACGCGAAGTTGGCGTTCATGGCGCTCTACTTGTCCTTCTTCTTGTACATGGCCAGCATGCGCTGGGTGACGAGGAAGCCGCCGAAGATGTTGACCGACACCAGCATCAGCGCGACGAAGCCGAAGCCCGCGGCAATGCCGGAGGCGGCGATGCCGACGGCAAGCAGCGCGCCGACGACGATGACCGAAGAGATGGCGTTGGTGACGGCCATCAGCGGCGTATGCAGTGCGGGGGTCACCGACCAGACGACGTAATAGCCGACGAAGATCGCCAGCACGAAGATGGCGAAGCGGAAGACGAAGGGATCGATGGCACCGCCGGACAGCGCATGCGCGGCATCACCCGCCGCGTCGGCACCACCAGGCGCGGTCGCCAGATTGTGCACTGCCAGCCGAACCGCGGCGGAGGCCTGGTCGAGCTGGTCGAGGGCTTTCTGCAGGGTCTGATCCATCACGCGATCCCTTTCGGCTTCGACGAGGGCGACTTGGATGCGGCCGGTTTCTTGGGCGCGGCTTTCTTGGGCGAAGCGTCGGCAACCATGGTTGTGGCCGGGATCGCCGCCGGTTCGACATAAGGCTGCTGGTCGGGCTTGGCGACGGACGGATGCACGATCTTGCCGCCGTTAGTCAGCATCGTTGCCTTGACCAGATCGTCGTCCCGGTTGATGGCAAGCGTTTTCGTCGTCTTGTCGACCAGCGTTTCGAGGAAGGCGAAGAGGTTCCGGGCATAAAGCAGCGATGCCGACGCCGCGATGCGGCCGGGCACATTGAGATGGCCGACAATCTTGACGTTGTTGGCGGTGGTGACGACCTTGCCGGCTTCGGCGCCCTCGACATTGCCGCCGCGCTCGACCGCCAGATCGACGAGAACCGAGCCTGGCTTCATCGAGGCGACCATCGCCGCCGATACCAGCTTGGGCGCCGGTCGGCCGGGAATAAGCGCGGTGGTGATAACGATATCCTGCTTGGCGATGTGCTCTGATGTGAGTGCCGCCTGCTTAGCCTGGTATTCCTTCGACATCTCCTTGGCGTAGCCGCCGGCCGTTTCGGCCGCCTTGAATTCCTCGTCCTCGACCGCAAGGAACTTTGCGCCGAGCGAGGCGACCTGTTCCTTGGCGGCAGGGCGAACGTCGGTGGCGGTGACGACCGCACCAAGCCGGCGCGCGGTGGCGATCGCCTGCAGGCCGGCGACACCGACGCCCATGATGAAGACCTTCGCCGCCGGCACCGTGCCGGCCGCCGTCATCATCATCGGCAATGCCCGATCGTATTCCGAAGCGCCGTCGATCACCGCCTGGTAACCGGCAAGATTGGCCTGCGAGGACAAGACGTCCATCGAC
>NZ_RZPQ01000977.1:0-1815 GCF_003999135.1 Mesorhizobium sp. M7A.F.Ca.CA.004.06.1.1
CTGCCGGCGTCGCGGCTGACGGAGCTGCTGATCGTGCTGGCGGCGTTCTTCGTCAAAGGCGCTGATGCGAAAAATGCCTGGCATGCGGTGTGGCGCGACGCGAAAAAACACCGCTCACCCAATGCCGGCTGGCCGGAAGCGGCGATGGCCGGTGCGCTCGGCCTGGCGCTCGCCGGGCCGCGCAGCTACGGCGGCGTGCTCGTGGACGACGTCTTCATGGGCGAAGGTGGGCGGCGCGAGGCCGACAGCGTCGACATAAGGCGAGCGCTGAAACTCTATCGCGTCGCCGACTATCTGCTGATCGCGCTGTTTGGGTTGGTCGCGGTCATGGTCATCGTGGCGTGATCTACTTCACCCTCCCCTTGTGGGGAGGGTAAGAAACGCTCAGAACTCGATCCCCTGCTGCGCTTTCACGCCTGCGGAAAAATGGTGCTTGGTCACGCCCATTTCGGTGACGAGGTCGGCGGCCTCAACCAGCGCCGGCTTGGCGTTGCGGCCGGTGACCACGACATGCAGGCCCTCACGCCGCGCCTTCAACGCCGCAACCACTTTGTCGAGATCGAGATAGTCGTAGCGCAGCGCAATGTTCAGTTCGTCGAGCACCAGCAGGCTGATCGACGGATCGGCCATCAGTTCGAGCACCTTGGCCCAGGCGGCTTCGGCGGCGGCGATGTCGCGCTTCAGGTCCTGCGTTTCCCAGGTGAACCCCTCGCCCATCGCGTGCCAGACGACGCGGTCGCCGAAGGCGGCGAAGGCGTCCTTCTCGCCGGTGTGCCACTTGCCCTTGATGAACTGGACAACGCCGACGCGCTTGCCGTAGCCGAGCATCCGCAGCGCCAGGCCGAAGGCAGCCGTGGTCTTGCCCTTGCCGGGACCGGTGTTGACGATCAGCAATCCCTTCTCGACCGTCTTGCTCGCCACCTCGGCATCCTGCACAGCCTTGCGCTTGGCCATCTTGGCGCGATGGCGCTCTTCGTCCTTATCGTCGATGTCGGTCATGTCATTTCACCTTGAGCGGCAGCCCCGCCACCATCAGCAGCACCGTATCGGCGACGGCGGCGACCTGCTGGTTGAGCCGGCCGGCGGCATCGCGAAACCGGCGCGCCAGTGCATTGTCCGGCACGATGCCTTGTCCGACCTCATTGGACACCACGAACCAGGGCCCGCGCGGCCGCGACAGCACCTCCGTCAATCGCCGGCATTCCAGCTCGAAATCGTGTTCGGCCAGCATGTGGTTGGTCAGCCACAGCGTCAGGCAGTCGACAAGCACCGGCCGATCCTCCGGCAAGGCGGCAAGCGTACCGGCGAGATCGAGCAGTGCGTCGATGGTCGTCCAGCCTTCGCCGCGCCGCGATCGGTGCAACGCGATGCGTTCATGCATCTCGTCATCATAGGCTTGCGCCGTGGCGATATAGGTCCAGGGCGGCGGCAAGGCGGTCGCCAAAATTTCGGCGTGCGCGCTCTTGCCGGGGCGCGCACCGCCGATGAGGAAGGTCAGTGTCTTGCGATCAGGCAAAGCTGTCGCGCAGGCTGGTCGCGGTGCCGGTGAAGCGGCCACGCACCACACCGACGACCGCGCCGAGCACCAGCCAGAACACCAGATTGGTCACGGTCACCGCCACCACGAACTGGTGATGCAGCCCTTCCGGAATCGCCGTTTCGTAACTGTCGGGCTGCGGTGCACCGACAACATGCGGCACGACGATCAAAAGGACGGCAAGGATCGCCAGCGGCAGCGACTTGCGAAACGCGATCAGGCCGAGACCGGCAGCGGTTGCCGCCACCGTCGCCCACCACCAGATCTGGCGCTGGGTG
>NZ_RZPQ01000978.1:0-1813 GCF_003999135.1 Mesorhizobium sp. M7A.F.Ca.CA.004.06.1.1
CCACCGCCGTTCCGGCGGCAAGCAGCGACAGCATGCGGTCGGCGCCGCTCCTGGCCACCGTTTCCTCGATCTTTGCCAGCGAGCAGACATGGATCATTGTTTCGAACCCTTCGATTGAAGCTCGCGCCGCGACGCCCATTCGGCAAGAACGGTCTCGAGCCGCTGCCATTCCTCCTCACTCCCCGGCAGGCCGGCGCGCAGAACGTCAGGCCGATCGGCAAAATGGCGAAGCAGAATGCCGCGCCCGCCGAGCGCGGCAAACAAATCGGCAGCATGCGGTAGGCGAAGAAAACGGAACAGCGTGGTGCCACCCATAACGGGAATACCGAAGCGGCCGAACAGCGCATCGAGCCGCGCCGATTCATCAGCCAGCGCCGCCCGCATCGCGTCCTGCCAGCCGATATCGGCAAGCGCGCGAATGCCGTATTCCAGCGCCGGGCCGGCGACGGCCCATGGCCCGAATTGTGTTTCCAGCCGTTCGACCGTCACAGGATCGGAAAGCGCAAAACCGAGCCGCAGGCCGGCCAGACCAAAGAACTTGCCGAACGAGCGCAGCACGACGACGCCGCCCTGGCCGACATCGCCGCAGAGGCTATGCTCGCGCGGCCCAACATCCATGAACGCCTCGTCGACAACCAGCAGCCCGCCCTTGGCGCGCAATCCGGCAGCCAGAGCCAGCAACCGGTCGCGCGCGATGACACGTCCATCTGGATTGTTCGGATTGACCATGATGGCAAGGTCGGCGTCCGCCAGGTCAGCGAAATCGCCGACCTCGGTCACCGCGTGCCCGGCGATCACTGCTGCGCGGGCATGTTCGGCGTAGGTCGGACCCAGCACCAGCGCCCTTCCGGGGGTAATCAGCGAGGCGACGCGCGGCAACAGGATCTGCGTGCCCGGTGCCGCCACGATATTGGCTGGCGACGGCGCCCCATAGGCACTGGCAGCGATCTCTGTCAGCTCACGCGTGCGCGCGGCTTCCGGCAACCGCGACAGCGAGGTGGCGGGCAGGTCGAAAAGCGGGTAGGAGTGCGGATTGATACCGGTCGAGAGGTCGACGAATGGCAGCAGGGCGTTGGGGAAAAGCGCCCTCGCGCGGCCAAGACTTCCACCATGGTCCACAACCGCCCCATTAAGAAGCTTCATGTCAGTCCTGATCGCTTTCCTGTCATTGGCCGTCGAATTCGCCCTCGGTTACCCCGATTGGCTGTTTCGCGCCATCGGCCATCCGGTGACGTGGTTCGGCAGGCTGATATCCTTTCTCGACCGCAGGCTCAACCGCGCCACTGATCCCGACGCGCTGCGTCGCAAGCGTGGTGTCCAGGCGCTGCTGGTCATCGTGCTGGTGCCGGCGATAATTGGCCTGGGCGTGCAGATCCTGTTCTGGTTCGTTCCCATGGGCCTGGTCATCACTGCCCTTCTGGCAACGTCGCTTCTGTCGCAGAAGAGCCTCTATGAGCATGTCGAGGCTGTGGCGGACGCGCTCGACACCGGTGGCCTCGCTCTGGCCCGCCTTGCCGTTTCGCGAATCGTCGGCCGCGACCCTGAAACGCTCGACAGGGCCGGCGTCTGCCGCGCCGCGATCGAGAGCCTGGCTGAGAATTTCTCCGACGGCATCGTCGCCCCCGCCTTCTGGACCGGCGTCGGCGGCCTGGCCGGCGGCGCCGCCTACAAGGCCGCCAACACCGCCGATTCGATGATCGGCCACCGCACCCCGCGCCACGAGGCCTTCGGCTGGGCGGCGGCGCGCTTCGACGACTGGATCAATCTGCCGGCGTCGCGGCTGACGGCGCTGCTGATCGTGCTGGCGGCGTTC
>NZ_RZPQ01000979.1:0-1809 GCF_003999135.1 Mesorhizobium sp. M7A.F.Ca.CA.004.06.1.1
CATAAGCTCCGTTAATTGGTGTTATGGTGCCAATCTGTTACCTTGATTACATATCTATTTGACAACATAATGTCAATAGCAATATAGGATGTCATATGCCTGATGCCAAGCGAACACCTGCCGGCAATGCCTTGACCGATCTCATTCTCGACCTGTTCAGGCTCAACAGCCGAATGCTCACATCGGGTGACAGGCTGGTCGCCGACCTCGGTTTGACGAGCGCCCGCTGGCAGGTTCTCGGCGCTGTCGTGACCGCCGAACGCCCTCAGCCGGTCGCGTGGCTGGCGCGCGATCTGGGAGCCAGCCGCCAGAATGTCCAACGGATCGTCAACGACCTGCATAGGGAAGGGCTCGTCGCCTTCGAGGCCAACCCGCATCATCAGCGTGCGCAGCTTGTCGTTTTGACTGACAAGGGAAGACAGACTTTCGATGCCGCGATGCATTTGCAGGCGCCCTGGATCGAAAACCTCGCGGATGGCCTGCTGGTCGAGGACATCAACACCACGCACAGGGTCATGACGGCGCTGCGGAAAAAACTGGAAGGCAACGATGAAGCTGAAGAGCAAGCCTGACGGTTGTGGCCCTGTGGCGGTTTCCTTCACAGGCTGAGCGCCGCGCTGATCCTCGCGCTGCCTCGCTCCGGCTACCGGGCGGCGAACACCATGGACACGGAAGTCCGCTTGCCTTGACAAATCCGGCCTCCCATGCGCTTTTCGCGCAAATTTTCAGGGCCGGGCCGCGATGCCTTGGCCGGCAACTAGAGCACCCCGGACTTTACCAATGACAATGCACCGTTACCGCAGCCATACCTGTGCCCAGTTGAGGAAGAGCGACGTCGGCTCGACCGTTCGCCTGTCGGGCTGGGTGCATCGCGTGCGCGATCATGGCGGTCTGCTCTTCATCGACCTGCGCGACAATTATGGCCTGACCCAGATCGTCGCTGATCCGGATTCTCCTGCCTTCAAGGTCGCCGAAACCGTGCGCGGCGAGTGGGTCATTCGGGTCGACGGCGAGGTCAAGGCGCGTTTGCCCGAGACCACGAACGCCAATCTGCCGACCGGCGAGATCGAGATCTTCGCCCGCGAGATCGAGGTGCTGTCGGCGGCCAAGGAATTGCCGCTGCCGGTGTTCGGCGAGCCCGACTATCCCGAGGATATAAGGCTGAAATACCGCTTCCTCGATCTGCGCCGCGAGACGCTGCACAAGAACATCATTGCGCGTACAAAAATCATCGCCGAAATGCGCAAGCGCATGGGCGAGGTCGGCTTCACCGAATTCTCGACGCCGATCCTCACCGCGTCGTCGCCCGAGGGCGCGCGCGACTTCCTGGTGCCGTCGCGCATCCATCCCGGCACCTTCTACGCGCTGCCGCAGGCGCCGCAGCAGTATAAGCAGCTGATCATGGTGTCGGGCTTCGACCGCTACTTCCAGATCGCGCCCTGCTTCCGCGACGAGGACCCGCGCGCCGATCGTCTCCCTGGTGAGTTCTACCAGCTCGACCTTGAAATGAGCTTCGTCGAGCAGGACGACGTGCTTTCGACCATGGAACCTGTCATGCGCGGGGTCTTCGAGACCTTCGCCAACGGCAAGCCGGTGACGCAGAATTTCCAACGCATCCCCTATAATGTGGCCATGCGCAAATACGGTTCCGACAAGCCGGACCTGCGCAACCCGATCGAAATGCAGGCCGTTTCCGACCATTTTCGCGATTCCGGCTTCAAGGTGTTCGCCAACATCCTGGCCAACGATCCGAAGGCCGAGGTGTGGGGCATTCCGGCAAAGACCGGCGGCAGCCGCGCCTTCTGCGAC
>NZ_RZPQ01000097.1:0-12352 GCF_003999135.1 Mesorhizobium sp. M7A.F.Ca.CA.004.06.1.1
ACCTGTGAATGGTCGGTATCGAAGGCGGTGCGCCCGGCGAACACGGTTCGCCTGACGTAATCGTCGAACAGCTTCTTGGAATAGGCGTATACGTTGAGCGGCCGCTCGAGCGCGGGATCCTCGCGAAACTCCGAGCCGCCGCCATAGACGGAAGCCGAGGAGGCATAAAGGAAAGGCACGCGCAGCGCCTGGCTTGCATGCAGCAGCCGTTTCGAGAAGGCGTAATTCACCTCCATCATGAATTTGCCGTTCCACTCGGTGGTGGTCGAGCAGGCGCCCTGGTGGAACACCGCCTCGATGCGGCCGAGCGAGCCGGCCTCCATGCGGTCCAGGAAATCGTTCTTGTCGAGATAGTCGGCGATCTTGAGATCGGCAAGATTGGCGATCTTGTGACCGTCGGTAAGGTCGTCGACGACCAGGATGTCGTCATGCCCTTCGGCATTCAGCGCGGCGACGATGTTGGAGCCGATCATGCCGGCGCCGCCCGTGACGATGATCATGAAGGGCCTCTGGTTGCTTGCGATTCCGGTCCTTATAGGGGAGGCTAGGCGGGCTGTCGACAAAGCCAGGCGCATGCGCCTGTCCTGCCACTTTTATGCGCTTGTCTGTTTTGTCTGTTTTGTCTATTATGGACAAAACAGGGTGTCCCATGAAAAACTATCCATCGACCGATCTGAAACAGAATCTTGGAGATGTGCTTGCAGCTGCCAGCCAGCAGCCGGTCTCCATCACTCGCCACAACAAGCCGAGATACGTCCTGATGAGCATCGAGACCTACGAAGCGCGCTTCGGCAACGACAGCCGCCGCGTCTACGCTGCGGAGGATGCCCCGACCGAACATGTCGAGATGCTCGAGGAGTACGCCGCGGAATTGGACCGTGATTAAACCCGCCGCTGCGGACGTCTGGCGATATCCATATCTTTGGCATCGTCAACACGGAGACGGCGAGACCGAAGGCCGGAAGTCACGGCCTGTGGCCTTTGTGGCTGTCCTTCCTGGGAAAGCCGGCGGTACGAACCTCTTCATCCTTGCAATCACTTCCACGCAGCCGGGCCGTGATCGCGTTGCCGTCAGCATTCCGGAAATTGAACGCCACCGTGCGGGCCTCGACCCTATGCCCCTTTGGGTCATGGTCGATGAGTACAATCATGATATACTGGAAGCGTCGGCCTATTTCGAGCCGGGTGCGCGAATCGGCGCGTTCAGCCCGTCATTTCACAAGAAAATTATGTTCGCTTTTACTGCGGTTGTCCGCACGGGTCAGTCCAAAGCCATCCCGCGCGCGGACTGAATCGACAGAACAGAGCACGATCGTGAGGGACCAAAAATGCCATCGACCGAACTGCTCATCGCGTTTTTCGCCACCACGGCGATTTTCGCCTACATTCCAGGCCCGGCCATGCTCTATGCGGCCGCGCAGACGATGGCGCGCGGCCGCTGGTCCGGCCTGACGGCGGCACTTGGCATTCATCTGGGCGGCTACGTGCATGTTTTCGCAGCGGCTGCCGGGCTGTCGGTGCTGTTTCATGCCGTGCCGACGCTCTACCTGGCGGTCAAGCTGGTCGGCGCGCTCTATCTGATCTGGCTTGGCGTCTCGCTGTTTCGCAAGCGCGTGGAGGGCGATGCGGCGCTGCCCGCGATCGAGCGCAAATCGGCACGGCGTGCCTTTTTCGAGAGCATCACCGTCGAGGTGCTCAATCCGAAGACAGCGATCTTCTTCATGGCGTTCCTGCCGCAATTCATCGACGCCTCGGCGGCGTTTCCGGTCTGGCTGCAGTTCGTCGTGCTCGGCACGATCGTCAATCTGATGTTCTCTTCGGCCGATATCGTCTGTGTGTTCCTGGCGGGCGCCGTGATCGGCCGTTTGCGGCGTTCGAGCCGCGCACAGCGGCTGATGCAACGGGCGGGAGGGGCTGTGCTGGTCGGGCTGGGCGTCCATGTCGCCCTGCAGAAGAGCTGACCGCCCGAGCCTACCGGGATCATGCCCTGCCGTTGCGCTGCGTGAATTTGCGGTATATCGGCTTTCGCCATGAACGATCCGACCAGTCGATTGATGAGCACTTATGAGATTGAAATCGGCCTTTTCCCTGTGTTGCCAGTGACATGATCAAGCACAATCCGCCTTCTCCCGAACCGTTGCACCGCGCCATTGCGCGGTTCGGCCAGGCCACAGTGCTGGTGGTCGGCGACTTCATCCTCGATCGTTTCGTCAACGGCGTCATCGAGCGGATCTCGCCGGAGGCGCCGATACCGGTGCTGCACGGGCGCGGCGAGACCTCGACCATGGGCGGCGCCGGCAATGTCGTGGCCAACATCGTTTCGCTCGGCGCTGCCGCTATTCCCGTCTCGGTCATAGGCACCGATGTGGCAGGCGATAGCCTGGTGCGGATGCTCGGCGAGCTTGGCGCCGATACGGCGGGCCTCGCGCAGGAGCGTGGTCGCATGACCTCGTCCAAAAGCCGCTTCAGCGCGCTCAACCAGCAGGTGCTGCGTTTCGACGAAGAGGAGATCAAGCCGCTCGGCGCTGCGGAGCGAGCCGGCCTGATCCGGCATTTCCGCGCCGCGCTGGCGCACGCCGACATCGTCATCCTGTCCGATTACGGCAAGGGCATCCTGCTCGACGGCGTCGCCGGCGACTTGATCGCCATCTGCCGCGAGGCTGGAAAGCCGGTGCTGGTCGACCCGAAAGGCCGCGATTACGCGCGCTATGCCGGGGCGACCGCCATTACCCCCAACCGCAAGGAACTCGGCGAGGCCGCCGGCCATGCGGTGTTCGCCGATGACGAGATCGTGGGTGCCGCACGCGAGCTGATTTCGGCACATGGTTTCGATTTCGTGGTCGCGACGCGCAGCGAAAAGGGCATGAGCGTGGTCGGCCCCGACGAGGCGCGCCACATCGCCACCCAGGCGCGCGAAGTGTTCGACGTTTCGGGCGCCGGCGACACGGTGATCGCGAGCTTCGCGCTGGCGCTGGCCGTGGGCGCCGATACGGTCATGGCCGCTTCGATCGCCAATGCCGCTGGTGGCGTCGTGGTGGGAAAACGCGGCACCGCGCGGCTGACGGTCGAGGAACTCACCGGCGCGCTGTTCCGTTCGCATGGGCCGACGGCCCACAAGGACGCCATCCTCGACGCCACGTCGGCCGCGCGCATGGTGGCGGCGTGGAAGGAAGAGGGCCTGAGCGTCGGCTTCACCAATGGCTGCTTCGACATCCTGCATGCCGGCCATGTCAGCTTGCTGCACGCGGCGCGCAGCCAATGCGACCGGCTGGTGCTCGGCCTCAACAGCGATGCTTCGGTGCGGCGACTGAAGGGCGCCGGGCGCCCGGTCAACGACCAGCACGACCGCGCCTGCGTGCTGGCAGCACTTGCCTCGGTCGATGCGGTCGTGGTTTTCGAGGAAGATACGCCGCTGGCGCTGATCGAAGCGCTGCTGCCCGACATACTGGTCAAGGGGGCCGATTACACGGTCGACACCGTGGTCGGCGCCGATGTGGTGCAGAAGGCCGGCGGACGCGTCGTGCTGGTCGATCTGGTCGCCGGAAAAAGCACCACCAACACCATTGGCAAATTGCGCGCCGGCGGCACCACAAACTGAGGGTTTCATGTCCGAGTTGAACGATTACCTTGTCCGCTCCGTGGCTGCCATATCAGCCATGGTCGAACGGGACCTGACCGGTGAGATGGAGCGGGCAGCGAGCGCCGTGGTGACTGCGCTTTCGTCGGGGAAAGCTTTGCTCATCGCCGGCAATGGCGGCTCGGCCAGCGACGCCATCCACATTGCCGGCGAACTGGTCGGCCGCTTTCTCAAGGAGCGCAAGGCCTACAATGTCATCGCGCTGCCGGCCAATGCAGCGGTGCTGACCGCCTGGGGCAACGACTATGGATTCGACACGGTGTTTTCGCGCCAGGTCGAGGCGCATGGCGCTGCCGGCGGCGTGCTCCTGGCGATCTCGACCAGCGGCAATTCGCCGAGCATCCTTGCCGCCGCCGAACAGGCGCGGAGGATGGATATGACGGTGATCGGCATGACCGGCGACACCGGCGGCAAGCTGAAGCCTCTGTCCGATATCCTGCTCAACGTGCCGTCGACCTCGACGCCGATCATCCAGCAGGGGCATCTGTGCCTTTACCATCATCTGTGCGAGGTGGTCGAAGCGCGCCTCAGCAATGGCTGATCCCACGACCTCTGGCCGCTTTCCGCTGGCGGAGCCGGGCCTATGGGTCGAGCGGGTCGGCTCAAGGGTGTTCGCCGCCGGCTCGCCGGCGCTGTTCCTCGATCGCGACGGCACCGTCAATGTCGATACCGGCTATCCGGATGATCCTGCCGAAATGGTGCTGCGCGCGGACATAGCCGCGGTGATAGCCGCCGCCAACCGGGCTGGCATTCCGGTCATCATCGTCACCAACCAGTCGGGCATCGCGCGTGGCTATTTCGGCTGGGGCGATTTCGCCGCCGTCAATGGCCGCGTGCTCGAGCTGCTGCGCGTCGACAATGCGTTCGTCGATATGGTCGTCGCCTGCGCCTATCACGAAGCTGGCTCCGGTGTGCTTGCGGTTGCCGATCATCCGATGCGCAAGCCCAATCCGGGCATGCTGCTGGAGGCGGCCGGGCGCCTCGGGCTCGATCTGCGGCGTTCGCTGATCGTCGGCGACAAGGAGGCCGACATGGAGGCGGGACAACGCGCCGGCCTCGCGCAGGGCTGGCTGGTAGATGGACAAGCAGCTGTCCGATCGGGCTTCACAATTCGGCCTTGGTGCGAGCGCGCGGATTTCGACGGCCTGCTCGCCGCAATAGCTGCGCTTGGCACCGCCTCGGGCGCGCCGTGACGGCTTACATCCGATCTTTGTCTCGCCAGGCTTCATAAAGCTTGGCCTCTGTCGCGAACGAATACAGCATCACCAGCATCGAATAGACGAACCCGTGCCGGCCGCACAGGAAGTAGCGCTTGGCCAGGTAGAACTTCAGAAAGTTGCCGAGCGGCGACAGCACCAGTCTTATCAGGCCGGGCTTCTTGGCTCGTTCGACAAGCGTGGCAACCTTGAGGCTGGAGTAGGTGTTGGCCCTTGCCAGATCCTCGGCAATAGTCATTTCGCGGCGATGCAGCAGCACGCCATTTTCTATCGTGCCGGTTTCGCCTGGCACCTCGAACGACTCATGGACCCGCAGATTGAGGTCCATCGTGGCCTTGTCGCGGCGGAAAAGACGCAGCAGCCTGTTGTGAAGCACCCAGCGGTGCGCATAGCCATAGCCCTTCAGCTTGTCGCGGCGTCTGATGTACCATCCGTCGAAGGCGTCATTCCCAAGCTGGGTCACATTCGTGATTGACTGCCTGAGCACGTCGTCGATGGCCTCGTCGGCTTCAATCGAAAGGCACCATGGTTGCGTGGCCTGATCGAGCGCGAATTGCCGCTGACGAGGAAAGCCCGGCCAATCGTTGTGAAACAGCCTTATCGGGTAGCCTTTGGCGATGTACCCGTTGACGACGTCCAGAGTGCTGTCCGTCGAGCCCGAATCGACGACGATGATCTCGGCGCAGAAATCGACGCTTTCCAGGCACTCGCCGATCATGTCGGCCTCGTTCATGCAGATGACCAGCGCCGAAACCGGGCTAGAAAATCGAGTCATCGTCCCACCCCACGGCACACTGTTCTCGGAATTGGGCTGCCCTGCGCCCCTGTTTACGCAATCCCGAAAGCGCTATGCGCTTTACCCGGGAAAACCGTTACATACTTTTTCTGGAATTGCTCTAGGAAACCAACAAGACGGCTACGGCAGAAATTCCGGCTTCACAGGAGAGCTATCGAACGCCAAAGCGGCGCTGATATGGCGAGGCCTTCAAGCGACATCGGCGAAAGCTCGTTGCGGTTCAGCCGGCTCAAGGCTGTGCGAACGAGACCAGCCCTTCGTCCTTGACCCGGCGGATGGTGAGCGCTGTGCGCACCGTGTCGACATTCGGGGTCGAGGTCAGTTCCTCGATGACGAAGCTCTGGAAGGCGCCAAGGTCGCTCGCCACGCAATGCAGCAGGAAATCGGATTCGCCCGACACCATCCAGGCGTCGCGTACGATCGGCCAGCCGCGGGTGCGCTCGGCAAAGATGCGCAGTTCGGCATCGGCCTGATGATGCAGGCCGACCAGGCAGAAGGCAACGACATCGAGGCCGAGCGCTGGTGCATTGAGCAAGGCACGGTAGCCACGGATGATGCCGGCTTCCTCCAGGCGCTTGACGCGGCGCAGGCATGGCGGCGCCGAAATGCCGACGCGGTTCGACAGTTCGACATTGGTCATGCGGCCGTCGCCCTGCAATTCGCGCAGGATCTTCCAGTCGATGGCGTCGAGGTCGGCCTTGAGCGGCATGGGGGCTCTCGATCATGAGGGGCAATACGCAAGAATCTTGCGTGATTTTGTAATTAAACGACTTCGCTGTCCATTCCATCCTTCGCCCGGAATATTTCGCGGGATCAGCGGCCGACAGGTGCGACAAAGCTTTCCGGGGACGAACACCAACTTGCCTTGCTGGCGTCGTGGGCAACACTTACATTACGCGCGACAATGATCGAGTTTTCCATGCCGCAATTGCCGGCAGCCCTCCGCAGAGGCTTTAGATGACCACCAAGCACGCGCCCGTTCTCATCATCGGTTCCGGCCCGGCCGGCTATACGGCGGCGGTCTATGCCGCCCGCGCCATGCTGAAGCCGATGCTGGTCGCCGGCCTGCAGCAGGGCGGGCAGTTGATGATCACCACCGATGTCGAGAATTATCCCGGCTTCGCCGACCCGATCCAAGGTCCGTGGCTGATGGAGCAGATGCTGAAACAGGCCGAGCATGTCGGCACCGACATCATCAACGACATCATCACCGAGGTCGACCTCAACGTGCGACCGTTCCGCGCCAAGGGCGATTCCGGCACGACCTATACCGCCGACGCGCTGATCATCGCCACCGGCGCGCAAGCGAAATGGCTGGGCATCCCGACCGAGCAGGACTTCATGGGTTTTGGAGTCTCGGCCTGCGCCACCTGCGACGGTTTCTTCTACAGGGGCAAGGATGTCGCGGTGGTCGGTGGCGGCAATTCCGCGGTGGAAGAGGCGCTCTATCTGTCCAATCTCGCCAGGAGCGTGACGGTCATCCACAGGCGCAGCGATTTTCGCGCTGAACGTATTCTGCGCGAGCGGCTTCTGAAGAAGGACAATGTCCGCGTCATCTGGGACACGATCGTCGATGAGATCACCGGCCGGCCCGGCAAGACGCCGCTGCCGCCCTCGGTCGAGGGGCTGAAGCTAAAGCATGCGGTGACCGGCGAGGTGTCGCACCTCAAGATCGACGGCGTGTTCGTGGCCATCGGCCATGCGCCGGCGGTTGAACTGTTCGCCGGCAAGCTCAAGCAGAAGCCGAACGGCTATCTGTGGACAGCGCCGGATTCGACCCGCACCGATGTGCCGGGCGTGTTCGCGGCCGGCGATGTGACCGACGATATCTACCGCCAGGCGGTGACGGCAGCGGGGCTCGGCTGCATGGCCGCGCTCGAGGCGGAGAAGTATCTGGCCGGCATCGAAGTGCATCGCGAAGCGGCCGAGTAGAGAGTTCAGAGAGCGGCTTAGAAACGCCGTGTAAAAGCCTGATTTTTCATTCAGACGCCAAAACAGAACGAGGGGAATCATGGCGTTGGACTGGGACAAGCTACGCGTGTTTCACGCTGCGGCGGAGGCGGGGTCGTTTACCCATGCGGCCGAGACATTGCATCTCTCGCAATCGGCGATCTCGCGGCAGGTCAGCGCGCTCGAGCATGATGTCGGCGTGCCGCTGTTCAACCGCCACGCCCGCGGGCTGGTGCTGACCGAGCAAGGTGAGATGCTGTTTCGCACGGCGCATGACGTGCTGATGAAGCTGGAGACCATCAAGTCCCGGCTGACCGAGACCAAGGATCGCCCGTCGGGCGTGCTGCGGGTGACGACGACGGTGGGGCTGGGCGCCGGCTGGCTGACCGAGCGGGTGCAGGAATTCATCGAACTCTATCCCGAAATCAGCCTGCAGTTGATCCTCGCCAACGAGGAGCTGGATCTCACCATGCGCCAGGCCGATTGCGCCATCCGGCTGCGCCAGCCGCAGCAGCCGGACCTGATCCAGCGCCGCCTGTTCACCGTGCATTTCCACCTCTACGCGGCCCCATCCTATGTCGCCAAGCACGGCAAGCCGTCTTCCGTCGCCGAGCTGAAGGCCCATCGCATCGTCACCTTCGGCGTGCCGGTGCCGTCGCATCTGTCGGAGCTGAACTGGCTGGAAACGGTCGGTGATTTCGAAGGCGGACAAAGGGTGCCGACGCTGCAGATCAACGACATATTGTCGATCAAGCGGGCGGTGCAGGGCGGTGCCGGCATCGCCATGCTGCCCGACTATGTGATCAGCAAGGACTCCGATCTGGTGCAGCTGCTGCCGGAGACCGAGGTGCCGTCTTTCGACACCTATTTCGCCTATCCCGACGCGATGAAGAACCAGGCCAAGCTGCATGTGTTCCGGGACTTCATCATCGCCAAGGCCCGAAGCTGGTCCTTCTGATTTTCGTTTTCACGCCCTACGGGATTATCCCCGCCAGGGCATCAGCCGAGGCAGCCAGCCGGGCACGTTGCGGCGGTAGGTCTCGTATTCGGCGCCATAACGGCGGCTAAGCGTCGGCTCTTCATAGAGCCTGACGAAGGCGCCCATGGAGACAGCGCTGACGGCGGCATAGGCGACCAGCGCCCAGCTCGAGAACAGCAGCGCCTGGCCGAGGATGATCGACAGCACGGCGACATACATCGGGTTGCGGACATGGCGGTAGATGCCGCCTATCACCAGCCTCTCGGTCGGGGCGACCGGTGCGGGTGTGCCCAGGCCCTCAAGCGCAAAACGGCCGAAGGCATGCAGGAGTGCCGCGCCCGCGGCAACGATCAGAAGCCCGCCAACAGGGGCAAAGCCCGGCAGGCTCGACCAGGGCAAGCCCCAGCGATCGGTCAACAGCCAGGGCACCAGCCCGGCAACCACGCACGGCGCCGCGATGAAGAAGGCCGCACTGCCGGCGATCGCCGAAAACCTCCGCATTGGCTGCTTGCTCCGCGATTGCCTTAGAAATGCACGCCTGCTGCCCGCTTCCACATCATTGCCCAGTTTTGGCATTTCGAGCCGAAAGCCAGCCGAGATTAGCGATTCTGTAGTTGCAATTGCCCGATTCAGCGCTCCATTTCGACGATTTTGCTGGTCCTATTGGCTTCTGGAATGGGTTAGACCACAGCCTGCGTCTTTTTGCATGTGTGTGTTGCAAAATAGATGCTTGTTTCTTGGGCATGATGAGCACATATATAGATCATCTCCTGGGCGCGTTCTCCTCCCATTAGCGCCCTCGAGTGTTCCCCTCTGGAGGTTAGCCTTAACAGGCACTCCAATCAAACTCAGCCGGATCTTCATTGATCCGGCTTTTTTGTTGCCTGTACCCTGCTGGGCCGGCCAAAAATTCCATCACAATTGCCACGTAACGGTGACATGTAACCTCTGGTAACATATCCCGGACGCCCGCGACCTGCTATGTAGATCATAGGACGCGGTGTGGTTCGGACGGGAGATGGGGGCATCACTCGTACGGCCCGGGCTCAGGCGGCTACCGCGTCCGAACCGTTTTTCCGCCGAACTCGGCGGTACCAAATGCGGCGGACCTGACGTTTTACCTCCCAAGGAAACGGTCCGCGAACAAAACGACGTCCGGTCCCCGCCGGACGTCGTTTTCTTTTGTTCCCCCGAATCAGGTTCGAGAGGAACGCCACGCCATCAGGCAGCCTTGCCGTTGGTGTTCATGGCGTCGTCAGCCAGACGGCCGGTGAGTTCGGCCATGTGGTCGAAGACGGCACGATAGCTGGCAACGCCCGCGGTCGCCGAGCGCAACTCGATGATCAGGTCGCCGATCTCGGCTTGCGGCATGGTTGCCTCGACGACATCCCATCCCGGCCAGTCGGGTCGCGCGTCGTAGCCGAGGATCTGGCCGCGCCGCTGCGGGATGAGAGCGATGATCTTCGAGGTGGCGTCGGAGGGGGTGACGATCTCGACCTTCATCACGGGCTCCAGGAGCACCGGCAAGCACGCGGCCATGCCTTCCTTCATCGCCAGCCTGGCCGCCATCTGGAAGGCCATGTCGGAGGAATCGACCGCATGATAGGAGCCGTCCGACAGGTTGACTGCGACATCCACGACCGGAAAGCCCAGCGGCCCGGATTTCAGATAGTCGCGGACCCCGGTCTCGACCGACTGGATGTAGGTCTTGGGCACGACGCCGCCGGTGATGGTGTCGGTGAACTGGAAGCCGGAACCGCGCGGCAGCGGCTTGATCTCGATCACCACGTCGCCGAACTGGCCATGGCCGCCGGACTGTTTCTTGTGACGGCCGCGCTGCTGCGCCGATTTGCGGATCGTCTCGCGATAGGGCACCGCCGGCGGATGACCTTCGACCGGTATCTGGTTCTTGCCTTCCAGCCGCTCGCGCACCACGCGCAGATGCATCTCGCCATGGCCCGACAGCACGGTTTCGGCCGAGTCCTGATTGTGGCGCAGGCTGAGCGAGGGGTCCTCCTCGGCCAGCCGCTGGATGGCGGCCGACATCTTCACTTCGTCCTTGCGCTCCTTGGGGCGGAGCGCGAAGGCGAAGACCGGCTGCGGCGGCTCGAACTGGACGAGCGGCTTGATGCCGCCCTTGGCCGAGCTCAGCGTCTGGCCGGTCTTGACCTCGTCCAGCTTGCCCAGTGCCACCGTGTCGCCGACCTTGGCGATGGAGAGCTTGGACTGGTCCTTGCCGAGCATCCGGTAGATGCCGGAAACCTTGGCCGTGTCGCCGCCGGGCAGCCAGAGTTCGGAACCGTCGACGACCTGACCGGAGAGGATGCGCGACACCGACAGCTTGCCGCCATGCGAGGTGTGGATGGTTTTCATCACCTGGACCAGGGTAGCCGCGCCGTCGGGTGCACCGAGCCGTTTGCGGGTCGCCTCGATGTCGGGCGCGTCGTGGCGGATCGCCTTCAGGAGGCGCAGCACGCCGTTGCCTTTCTCGGCGGTGCCGATCAGCACCGGGATCACCGCACCGTCACGCAGGTCGGCGGCGAGGTCGTCGAAGATCGCATCCTTGGGCGGCTCGATCTCCTCGAGCAGTTGTTCCATCAACTGGTCATCATGGTCGGCCAGCGTCTCCAGCATCGAGAAACGCGCTTCGAGCTCGCGCGCCTTGTCGTCGCCGGGAATCTGCGCCACCTCGCTTTCGGCATATTCGCGATAGATGTAGGCGCGCTCCAGCGCCAGGTCGATCGAACCAATGACGACACCGTCCTTGCGCAGCGGAATCTGGCGCAGCAGCAACGGCACGGCACTGGCCGGCTGCAGCATCTTCAGCGTGTCGCGCACGCCGGTGATTGCCTTGTCGACCTTGTTGAGGAACAGAATGCGCGGCACTCCGAGATCGTCGAGCTTGCGCATGATCAGTTGCAGGGCAGGGATCTTCTTTTCATCGGCCTCGGCTACGACGACCGCGAGGTCGCAGGCGGCCAGCACCGGTTCGGCCTCGAAAGAGAATTCGATGGAACCGGGACAGTCGACGAAGGTGATCTGCTCGCCCATGAATTCGGTCGTGGCGACCGTCGCCTCGACGCTCATGGCGTGGGCGCGCGCCTCGGGCGAATGATCTGAAACGGTGTTACCTGATGAAACGGGATTTTGTCGGGGAATTGAGCCCGTACGGGCCAATATGGCTTCGAGAAGTGTCGTCTTACCGCTTGCGAAGGGACCGACTATGGCAATGCATTTCGGTCCCGTGCGTCGTCCTCCGGCGCGAGTACCCATGACTGACCTCCACTCAGGCGTTTCCCGTAGGACCGACTGGCATGTATGGTTCAGGCTTGGTCAATCGGTCCTGAGCGGCGGCCGGCCTGTTCGACCGTCGCGGGCGGGGTTCTTTTCAAGTGCCACCTGCCCAAAGCCATCGTCCCACTTGTTTGCCGGCAGGGCAAGAAAAATAGAAACCCTTTGCTCGGCAGTGGACCGTGCGGATCATATGCTGGGGCTGGCAGCGGGAAGCTGTTGCACGTCGACCGATATCGGCCGAAACTGAAAACAGGCGACCCGTCGCCCGCTGCTTGAAGGACCATCGACCCATGAAGATCATTGCCTGCGGCAGCGTGCCGACCGTCATCGCGCCGGAAAAATACTTCGCCGGCCGGGTGCTGCAGACGCCGATCATCGAGAAAGAGGCGCCGGCGCGGCTGCGGGCCACGCTGGTCAGCTTCGAGCCGGGCGCGCGCACCCACTGGCATACGCATCCGCTTGGCCAGACGCTGTACGTG
>NZ_RZPQ01000980.1:0-1805 GCF_003999135.1 Mesorhizobium sp. M7A.F.Ca.CA.004.06.1.1
CGGGTACGCATATTATCGTCGAACACCTGCGCAGGTGTCGTCCTCTCCGCCTCTTCCCCTCGCCTGCTCTCTGTTTCTTCCTCCTCTTCCCCCGCCCTTCCTCTCTCTCCCTCCTCCTCTTCTCTTTCCACCCTCTTCTCCTCTCCTCTTTTTCTTTCTTTCCCTCCTCTTCTCTGCCTTCCTTCCTTTCTTTCGCGCCGCACCATGTGGTCTCTGAAGCCGCTCACCGACAGGATCAGCCGGCCGGGTTCGTGCGGCACCAGTTCCTGCCAGTTGGCGCGCACGGGATCGCCCGCTGGTGCCGTCATGATCTTGAAGTCCTTGGCGCCGTCGGCATTGGTCAGGATGAAGAAGATATCGCCGCCTTCTTCCAGCTCGTACTGCAGGCCAATCTCGCGCGGCGACACCAGTTTCGGTTCGGCAAACGGATCGTCGGCGCGCATCAGGCGGTATTCCGAGGTCTCGTGGTCGTTGATGCCGATCATGATCCACTCGTTGTTGCGGGTGCCGTCGACATTCATGAAGAAGCCGGGATCGGTTTCCTCATAGATCAGCCGGTCGCTTTGCGGGCTGTCGCCAAGCGCATGGAACAGCACCTTCGACGGGCGGTGGTTGGGGTCGAGACGTGTATAGAAGAAGCCGTCATTGGCGGCGTTCCAGACACCTGAACCGCCGGTGTCGGGGATCTGGTCCGCAAGTTCCCTGCCGTCGGCAAGGTCACGCACGTGAAGCGTGTAGAATTCGGAGCCCTTGTCGTCGAATGCCCACAGCAGCCTTGCGTGGTCGGCCGAATGGTCGACGCCGCCAAGACGGAAATAGGCCTTGCCCGCGGCCTCCGCGTCACCATCGAGCAGGATATGCTCGGCACCGCCGTCTCGCGGCATGCGGAAATAGCGCGGCTGCTCGCCACCAAGTTTGAAGGACGAGCCATAGGCATAGGGCCCATCCTTCATCGGCACGGAAGAATCGTCTTCCTTGATACGGCCCTTCATCTCCTTGAAAAGCTGCTTTTGCAGTTCGACCGTGTCGGCCATCAGCTTCGACTGGTAGGCATTCTCCGCCTCGAGTTCTGCGCGGATTCCCGCATCGAGCAATGAGGGGTCGCGGAACATCTCCTGCCAGTTGCCGGCCCGCAGCCAGGCATAGTCGTCGGTTCGCGTGATGCCGTGATGCGTGTCGGAAACCGGCCGCTTCTCGGGCGTTGGCGGGCTGACGATCGGAAATATGGATGTCTTGGTCATTGCGTCTCGCTTTGCCAGTATCTTCAATGGGCCAGTATCTTCAATGGGCCAGTATCTTGAATGGACCATCTCGAATGGAGAATATCTTGAACGGCGAATGAACACGCCGATCAGGGCAGGTTCAAGAGCCGGAGCGTATGGATTGTGTCGGCTCCAGGAGATGAGCCGGGAGGAGAGATGATGACTATTTGGTCTCGGACTGCTGCGGCTTTCGCCGTTGCTTCACTAACTCTGGCCTTTGCCGGCCAGTCTCATGCGACCGTATTCGCGGCTTGGCAAGTGGCCAATGTGCCGTTCGGCGACACGCTCAATGTGCGCAAATACCCTTCGGGCGCATCCCAGAAGCAGGCGGCATATCCGAACGGGACCGTTCTGCAGATGACCGGGCGATGCACCGGCGGAATAAACCTGCTCGACATCGCCAACCAGCCGGCATGGAAGCAGGAACAAAAGATTCGTTTTCGCTGGTGCGAAGTCTGGCATGATCCGGCCCAGAACGGCAAATTCGTCACCGGCTGGGCGTATGGCAAATACATCACGCCGCATTGATTGATCCGGCAGCAA
>NZ_RZPQ01000981.1:0-1805 GCF_003999135.1 Mesorhizobium sp. M7A.F.Ca.CA.004.06.1.1
GTCTTGGCGAGATGGCGGTCGGCGTCGCGCTTGCCCCATGGCTGCTGCCTCACCGCTTCGAGGGCCTGCGACATCGCCGTACGTCTCCCAGGCCATCGTTTGAGGCGCCAGGGTGAAATCTCGCCCGTCGCGACATGGTCCTGCTCGAAAGGAGCGAGGGGGCGAAACCGGCCTTCCCACGGTCGGAACGCCACCACCTCCACGCTAGGGTCGGGATCGGCCAGGGCTGCGCTGACGAGAAAGCTTTCCACCCGCGGGATGCCGACAAGTCCCTGGCCGGACGGCCAGAACGTCAGGCCGGTGGCGTCGATGGCCAGCCTGGGAGGTCTTCTTTCCCCTCCATCTTCAATCACGGTTTTACTGTCAGGACTCTCGACTGTCATGTTCTGCTTCTGTCGAAGGCGGTTGCACTCGATGCCTTATGCTTCATTTGCCGCGAAGACGGTAGCCATGCTGGCCGTCTTGCCCATCGGCCCGGCCCTGTGCCACCTTCGGCCGGGACGTGGCGAGCGGGGGTGGCAAATGCGCGGCGAAGTACTTCACTATGACGAGATCCAGGGCTTCGGCTTCATATCCGGGGCCGACGGCAACCGTTACACCTTCACCCGCGAGAACCTGCGCCGGGAAACTGCTATGCGGAAGGGCGCGGCCGTCGAGTTCCAGCCGGGTGGCGGCCAGGCGCGCGACGTTTTTTCGATCACCGCTCCGACTGCCGCTCCCTCCGCCGCCAATCCCAGCGTCAAAGCCGCACCGGCCCAGGCCAGCGTTCCGTCCGCAGTGGTCCCGCCCGCTGCGCAGCATTTCGGTCGATCTTCCGAGATAGCCGAGCCCGGCGATCTCTGGGGCTATTTCTGGAGCGGCGTGACGCAGAACTATTTCAATTTCGCCGGACGCGCCCGCCGCAAGGAATATTGGGGCTACTGCCTGTTCTGGACGGTTTGCCTGCTGATCATCGGCGGCATCGGCCTGTACACCGATATGGATATGGGCGGTTTCGACAGTGATATTTCGGGCGCGATAACGGTCGGGTTGTGCGGCACGTTCCTGCTGGCGACAATTCTTCCCAGCCTCGGCATGATCGTGCGCCGGCTGCACGACATCGGCCTGTCAGGCTGGCTCTGCCTGCTGATCCTGATCCCGACCATCGGCAGCCTGATCATCCTGGTCTTCGCGCTGATCCCGACGCAGGCCCGGGAAAACCAGTGGGGGCCGGTGCCGGCGGGTGTCAGGATTTAGCCGCCACGTGTATTGCAATCACAAACAACCCTGGGTAGTATTTGCGCAACGCGGGGGAGAAACATGCGTGGCACGATATTCCACTACGATCAGGATCAGGACTACGGCTACATCGACGGAATCGACAGCAAGCGTTATATCTTTGCCCGTGACGATGTGAGCCATGAAGTGACCCTCGCCAGGGGCACCCTTGTCGAGTTTCAACCGGAGGACGGTACGGCGCACGATATAGTCGCCGTCACCCCGACAGCGCCATCGCCAAGCACGGGCCAGCCACGCCGTTCGGCCGAGAGCAGGCCCGCCTATTCCATGGGTCTGTGGGCTTACTTCTGGCGCGCGATAATTGCGGACTATAGCAATTTCAAAGGTCGCGCCCGCCGCAAGGAATTCTGGGCCTTCTGGCTATTCTACACCCTCGGGATATTGGCGCTTCTAGGCTTCGGAATACTCGTTGACCTGGCGTTCAATGGCTTCAAAACCAATGCGGACAGGACGCCGATGAGGGCCATAGGGCTCATACCCTTCCTTCTTTTCTTTTCGGGATTGATCCTGCCGTCGATTGCGCTCGT
>NZ_RZPQ01000982.1:0-1803 GCF_003999135.1 Mesorhizobium sp. M7A.F.Ca.CA.004.06.1.1
CTACTGCGGGGAACCGTTCGACAATGACGGCAGCATGGTCGCCAGCATCGTAAAGAACCTGAAGCGGGTAATGGCGGCCGAGTACAGCCGCGAACTTTCCGCCAAAATCTACAGAGCGCAAATTCAGCAAGCTTGCCTCGGATTTAAACAGGGCGGCCCCGTGCCTTATGGCATCAGACGCTTTTTGGTTAGCCATGACGGAACGCCGCGATTGTTCCTCGGGCCGGGCGACCGCAAGGGGCTCAAATCAGACCGCGTAGTTTTTATGCCTGGACCTGACGAGGAGCTCAAAATAGTACGGCGAATTTTTCGCATGTTTCTCGCGCAGAAACAAAGCATTGCGAACATCGCCAAGACATTGAATGACGAAAAGATACCGTCGACGGATGGCGACTTATGGCGTTGGGGACGGGTCAAAGGCGTGTTGCGAAACGAGTTGATGACAGGATACTACGTCTTCAACCGGACCAACCACAAAATGAAAAATCCGGTGCGCCGCAACCCTCCTGATCTTTGGGTCCGGACCAGGGTGATGGAGCCTATTATTGAACCTAAAACATTTGCCCGAGTGCAGCGGGAATTCAGCTTGGGACGGGTCTTTGCCCTCCGAGACCCCGACATGATCAGAAATCTGAAGTGCCTCTTACGAGAGAAAAAGAAGCTCTCGCAGGCGATAATCAACAATTGCCCCTACACACCCTCGGCGCATGCATATTGGGTGCACTTCGGGAGCCTACAGGCCGCCTATAAGGCGGCTGGGTTCATATGTCCGCCAACCGGCCAACGAGGTAAATACTACTCGGATGACGATCTGCTAGATGGCATCCGCCGATTGCACGCAAAGTTCGGCTACATCACAATCGCTTTGATCGACAAGGACCGCCACCTCCCAAATCACAAACTTTTCATCAAGCGTTTCGGGTCGGTTGTGAACGCCTATGGCCTAGCTGGCTTTCCTACGACAACGAGCGAAAGTATCTCGGCAGCCCGACAGCGAACTGCCGCTCGGCGCCGGAACGCGCATGCTGCTCGGCCGACAGCATCCTCAGAGTGATCGAAGCCTTGAGGAAGCAGTGACGGGCCGGCCAAGGCTGTACGTCCATGGCCAACATCCCCTCCATTAGTTGCCTCCTAGCGGCCGAGCGGTTGCCGGGAGAGCGAGACCAGCTCGGCCTCATCGGTCACGCCGGCCATGAAGTTCGCAATGATCCGGGATGCGATGGAGTCGCGGGCATCCGTCGACTGGCCATCAAGCTTCAACTGCTCAAAGACGCGGCCCAACAGCGCCAGTTCCGACGGCTGCAAGACACCGGCTTCAGTCGCTTTCCGTCGAATCGGCATTGATCGCACCTCCCCGAAGTCCGTGTAGAATGCCGCAGACGCCCTTTAAACGCAAAATGCGCGACCTACGCCAAGTCATTTGGCACGAACAGCCAAAGCACAGGCCTCTGCTCGTTGTGGTGGAGTAGACCTTTATACCAAACATTGGCCGGAACGGACACTGCGGCCTGTCCGTCAACCTGACATCCAAGATGCCAGCAGCAGGGCGCACAAGGATGACACCAAAGCAGCGGCCGCAATAAGCACCCCTGCGCGCTGCCACCCCGTCGGTAGCTCGTGTCCCAATCCATTGGGCCGCCGATTATCATTCATGGGCAGCAGAAAAATAGGTTCCGCTAGTTCTTGCCGCTGGGGCCAGGACCGCGACCAACGCCGTTTCGAAGGCGTTGCGATGATCTCACCAGTTTGCATGCGCTCTCCGTGATGAATACCCGCCACGCCAAGCGAGCCGTGGCGGGTTAT
>NZ_RZPQ01000983.1:0-1797 GCF_003999135.1 Mesorhizobium sp. M7A.F.Ca.CA.004.06.1.1
GCTCCGGGAGGTCGTGATGGAAAATGCTCGGAACCTGACCCCGGCGCCTGGGCCGATATCCGGCATTATCGCTTGCGGCGTCTACACGGCGGGGCGCCGCATCGCCGACATTCCCATCGAGGAAGCCGGCGAATGGGCAAAGAAATCCGGTCATGTCGTCTGGATCGGCCTTTTGGAGCCCGACCGTAACCTGTTGCTGCGCGTCCAGGCGCAGTTTCACCTGCATGAGTTGGCGATCGAGGATGCCGAGCACCCGCACCAGCGGCCGAAGATCGAGCAATATGGCGACGCCTTGTTCATCGTCGCCCGCACGGCGCAGTTGATCGACGGTCGGGTCACTTTCGGCGAGACCCATTTGTTCGTCGGCTCAGGCTACATCGTCAGCGTCAGGCACGGTCCCTCGACGTCCTATGCCGCCGTTCGTCAGCACTGGGAAAGCTGCCCGCACTCGCTGGCCAAGGGTGAGGATTTCGTCCTCTATGCCATTCTCGATTTCATCGTCGACAATTACATGCCGGTGCTCGAGCAGATCGAGGACGAAGTCGAGGCGATCGAGGACAAGGTTCTGCTGAAGCCGATGACCGCTCCCGACATCGAACGGCTCTATATGCTGCGCCGCGATCTCCTGCGCCTGCGCAATGCCGCGCTTCCGCTGGTCGAAGTCTGCCGACGGCTGACCAGCGCCGAGCTGCCGCAGATACATACCGCCATGCACCCGCTGTTCCGCGACGTGACCGACCACATCCGCACCGTCCAGGAGAAGATCGACAGCCTGCGCGAAGTGCTGGCGTTCGCTTTCGAGGCCAGCCTCCTAGTCGGCCAGAGTCAGGAAACGGCGAACACCAAGAAACTCGCCTCATGGGCCGCCATCCTGGCGGTGCCGACGGCGCTCGCAGGCATCTACGGCATGAACTTCGACAGTATGCCGGAACTGAAGATGGAGTACGGCTACCCGGTGGTGCTGACCGCGATCGCGGTGATCTGCACGTTCCTCTACTGGCGGTTCAGGAAGAACGGTTGGCTGTGAAAGAGAGCGAATAGCGAATAGGGAGTAGCGAATAGCGAACACAAAAACGGCTTGCTTCCTGTGACGGAAGGCAAGCCGTTTCTATTCGCTATTCGCTATTCGCTATTCGCTATTCGCTATTCGCTATTCGCTATTCGCTATTCGCTATTCGCTATTCGCTCAGCGACTCCGCCGCCGCTCCGATGCCGGCTGGAACGCCACGCGGGCGTGGTATTTGCAGTAGGGTCCGGTTTCGGCGGCTTCGTTGCCGCAGAAATGGAAGTCCTCTGAAAGCGGGTCACCGTTCGGCCATTTGCAGGTGCGCTCGGTCAGTTCGACCAGCTGCAGATGCCGCGAGATCGGCAGCACGACATTCTCAACCGGACGGATGTAATGGCGTGCCACGGGTTCGGCGTCGAACTGCGTCTGCAAGGCGGTCGCGCCGATCGATGTCGTGACATGGCGTGCCGTGGTTGCAGCGCGTGATACCGATTTCTGGACGGTCGATCCTTGCGCTGCCTTCTTCTGGCGTGCCGGTGTGGCGGTCGAGCGTCCGCGGCCCGACAGTTTCAGCCGATGCACCTTCCCGATGACCGCGTTGCGGCTGACCCCTCCAAGCTGCGCAGCAATCTGGCTTGCGCTCAGACCCTCCGACCACAGTTTTCTCAAGAGTTCTACCCGCTCGTCAGTCCAGTTCATGAGACCGCGCTCCTCTAAGCGTGCGGCAATCGGAATCCTTCTCCCGACCCGGCAACATTTGCCGGGGCAGACACCACATATATCTGGTGATT
>NZ_RZPQ01000984.1:0-1796 GCF_003999135.1 Mesorhizobium sp. M7A.F.Ca.CA.004.06.1.1
GCCTGCGACCGGCTTCCACGGCCCGTGAAGCGGCCACGGCGCTGCCGAATACGGTGAAGAAGTCGCCTATTGCAGAAAATATCTTGCGATTGCTCATGATCATGTCCTTTCGCGCACGTATGGCGCACGGCCACATTTGTGCAGCGCAACATAAATAGGCGCGTTTCAGCGCCGATCCCATGGGTGTCGCCGCATAGGCGCCATGCGCCCCATGCAACGCTGGCGCGGGCCGCCTCGATGGCGGCGTTGCCCGACCAGCACAGCGGGCTTGAAACACAGGCCGTCATCGTCTATATCAGCCTCAAATTCTTGGTCGGTATGACGAAGAGTGGGTCCACCCGGTCCCGCTCTTTTTTATTACCTGCCGATAACTTGGTAGAGAACGACAGGGCTTCAATGACTGCAACGGCAAGCGAGGGCGACGATCGCATCATCCGCGAAAGCGGCATCGATGCGCGCATCGCGCTGATCGTCCAGCCGGTTCTGCGCGGCATCGGCTTCCGCCTCGTGCGGGTGCATCTGTCGGGCCAGAACGGGCTGACGCTGCAGATCATGGCCGAACGCGAGGACGGCACCATGACCGTCGAAGATTGCGAAGAGGTCAGCCGCGCTGTGTCGCCGGCGCTCGACGTCGATGATCCGATCGAAAAGGCCTATCACCTCGAAGTCTCGTCGCCCGGCATCGACCGGCCACTGGTCCGTAAATCGGATTTCACGACCTGGACGGGTCATCTGGTGAAGATGGAAACATCGATGGTCGTCGCCGACCGCAAGCGCTTCAAGGGCAAGATCGCCGAAGCCGGCGAAGACGATGTGCTGATCGAGCGCGACAAGGCAGCCTATGGCGAGGAGCCGACGGTGCGTGTCCCCTACGATGCGATTGCCGACGTGCGCCTGATCCTGACCGACGATCTCATCCGCGATGCCCTGTCGAAGGACAACAGGGCGCGCAAGGAAGCCAAGAAGCGCCGCGGCGAACCGGACGATGACGAGTCGGGTGCGGAAGCGGACGCCACGGAAGACCACGAACAGGAACTATGATTGAGCTGCCGGGCGCAAAGGCCCGGCAAACAAGCTCCGGAGAAAAACGATGGTTGTAAGCGCCAACAGACTTGAATTGCTGCAGATCGCCGACGCGGTCGCGCGTGAAAAGTCGATCGACAAGTCGATCGTCATCGCCGCCATGGCCGATGCGATCCAGAAGGCGGCGCGCTCGCGTTACGGTCAGGAGACCAACATCCGCGCCGACATCAACCCGAACACCGGTGAGATGAAGCTGCAGCGGCTGATGGAAGTGGTCGAGAAGGTCGATGACTACGCCACGCAGATCGCCATTTCCTCGGCTCGCGAGCGCAATCCCGACGCCCAGCTCGGCGACTTCATCGCCGAACAGCTGCCGCCCATGGATTTCGGCCGCATCGCTGCCCAGTCGGCCAAGCAGGTCATCGTGCAGAAGGTCCGCGAGGCCGAACGCGACCGCCAGTATGACGAGTACAAGGACCGCATCGGCGAGATCGTCAACGGTACCGTCAAGCGCGTCGAATACGGCAACGTCATCGTCGATCTCGGCCGCGGCGAAGCGATCATCCGTCGCGATGAGCTGATCCCGCGTGAAAACTACAAATATGGCGACCGCGTCCGCGCCTATGTCTACGATGTGCGCCGCGAGCAGCGCGGCCCGCAGATCTTCCTGTCGCGTACCCATCCGCAGTTCATGGCCAAGCTGTTCACCATGGAAGTGCCGGAAATCTATGACGGCATCATCGAGATCAAATCGGTCGCCCGCGACCCGGGTT
>NZ_RZPQ01000985.1:0-1796 GCF_003999135.1 Mesorhizobium sp. M7A.F.Ca.CA.004.06.1.1
GTCGCGAGCGCTGCACCACCGAGATCCAGGCTGCGTTTCTCCGTCGGCGTATCGGCAGGAACCTTGGCCAGCAGAAGCCAGATCGAGATCAAGCCCAGCGGCAGGTTGATGGCAAAGATCGCCCGCCAGATGCCGTCGCCGAAGGCCGACAGCACGAAACCGCCGAACACCGGGCCAAGTGCCGTGGTCAGCGCTGAAGCCGCCGCCCAGATCCCAATCGCGCGGCCGCGTTCTTTCTTCGGGTAGGCCTTGGCGATGATGGCGAGGCTACCGGGCACCATGATTGCCGCACCGATGCCCTGCAACGCGCGAAATGCGATCAGCACAATGGCATTCGGCGCCAGCGCACAGGCCAGCGAAGCGACGATGAACAGCGCAATGCCGGACACGAAGGCGCGGCGCAGACCGAATCGGTCGCCGGCCGCACCCCCGGCCAGGATCAGCGCCGACAGCGTCAATGCATAGGCATTGGAAATCCACTGCGCCTCGGCAAGGTTGGCGCCGAGGTTGACGCGAATCGCCGGTGTGGCGATGGCCAGGATCGAGCCGTCTATGAAGCCAAGCGCCGAGGCCAGAATTGCCGCGATCAGCACAAATCGCCGCTGCGACTGCGGACAAAACGTTCCATGCGTGACCGGGCTCGTCAGCGGGACCGCGGCAGCTTTGCTCGGTGAATGCATGAAACCTTGCTTAAACCCCTAGCGCATCGGCAACAACCGGCCAGTGGCTTGCAGTCATTGAAACCAGCCGTTTGGCCAGGGTTGCACCCTGACAGGGTGCAAATGGCACAGTCATGCCAGCCCCGTTACGTGCAGCCGGCGGGGATTTCGATGAGGCGGCCGCTTGAAAGCTCGGCTTCATCCTGATCATGCAGCTGGTCTATGCCGCCGCACTTCCCAGTTCACTGCTGCGCAAGGTTATCGGCTGAAGGTCCGCCGACAAACTCCACCGTGACACCCGGCGAAACCAGCTTGGCCAACTCCCGCGCATCCCAGTTGGTCAGGCGTACGCAGCCATGGCTTTCGGTTTTGCCGATCTTCGACGGATCCGGCGTGCCGTGGATGCCATAGGTCGGCTTGTCCAGGGCGATCCAGACCGAGCCGACGGGACCGTTCGGCCCAGGCGGAATGGTCAGGACCTTGTCGTTCTGGCCCTGCTTGAAATTGATGCTGGGATTGTAGGTGTAGTTCGGATCGAGCGCGACGCGCGACACCGTGTGAATGCCGGACGGTGACGGCGTGTCCGAAGAGCCGATGGTTGCGGGATAGGCCGCGACCAGCCTGCCGCCGGCATCATAGGCGAAAACCTCTTTCTTGTCCTTGTCGGCGACGATGCGGGCCACCGGCGTCGAAACCAGTTTGCCGAAATTGGCGACCTTGATGGTCGTGCCGGGACGATTGAAATCGAGGTCCGGGTTGAGCGCTTTGAGATAATTCTCATCCATGTGGAAGCGCTCTGCGAGCGCCTCGGTCACCGACGTATAGCCCATGCGATCGAGTTGCGCCTTCTGGCTGTAGTCTTCCGGGATCGACGCGACATAGGGACCGGCCGCATCCTCCGCTGTGATCGTGTAGTTGGCGAAGGCATCGCCGCCGGATTGCGCAAGTGCCGCCTGGATGGCGACCGCGTCGGTCGATCGCAGATTGGCGCCGGTGATCTGGTTGTAGGCAGCGAGCGCTTTGTCGACGTTCGAACCGAAACGCCCGTCGATGACGCCAGGCGAAGCGCCACCCCGGTCGAGCAGCACCTGAAGGGCGGCGACATCCTGGCGCGCTCCCAGCGACAGTGCCGGGGCA
>NZ_RZPQ01000986.1:0-1783 GCF_003999135.1 Mesorhizobium sp. M7A.F.Ca.CA.004.06.1.1
ATTTCTTTGCCCAAAACCCGCCGCACCCTTTTGGGCGACATGCATTGATATGCCGCGTTGCCGCAGCGGTGATTTGGCGATTTTCCACCCGCCAGCCCCGTGCTAGGTATGTCGCGTTGCTGTGAAGAGGCAGGGCTTTGGGCGTATCGAGGAGACGGTGGAGCATGCCGGTCGCGCTTGTCGCGGCCTACTTGCTGTTGCTCCAGTCGACGCTTGGCGCATTCGCCTTCGGCGCCGGTCCCAACGCATCGCAGCTCGATGCGTTCGGCAACGTCATCTGTACCCATGATGGCGCCACCCAGCTTCCGGGCGGCGACCAGCGTCCCTCCCATCTTCCGGCATGCTGCGTGCTCGGCTGCAGCATGGTTTCGGCGGCCTTTGCGCCGCCGCCCGATGCCGGGCTAGCATTGCACAGCCTTTCCTTTGAAACGGTCGCCTTTGTCTTCCCGGCGGCCATTCATCTCGACTTTGCGCGTGAGCGCTCGCCGTCGAACCCGCGCGCGCCGCCGCTGACGGCCTGAGCCTGTTTGCCCGGCGGAACCTTTCGTGGGCGTACCCATCCAAAGATCAAACTGCTCGCGACCGGCAACGGCGCGACCATCACTTCATGGAGCAACCATGTCCTATTTTTTCCCTGACGCCGCGCGTCCTGCGCCCGGCGGCATTCTACGCGGCATCGAAGAGCGTGTCGGCATTGCCGTGCTGGCTCTTGCGCTGCTGTTCACAGGCGCCCAGTCCGTCCTCGCGCATGAGTTCAAACTTGGCGATCTCGAGATCGGCCACCCCTGGTCGCGCGCCACACCTGCCGGTGCCAAAGTGGCCGGGGGTTATTTCACCGTCACCAACAATGGCAGTGCACCGGACCGGCTGGTGTCGATTTCGTCCGATGTTTCTGAAAAGGCCGAGCTGCATGAGATGGGCGTCAAGGACGGCGTCATGACCATGCGGCCGGTTGCCGGCGGCCTGGAAATTCCGGCCGGCGGCAAGGTCGCGCTTGCCCCTGGCGGCTATCATTTGATGTTCATCGGCCTGAAGCGGCAACCCAAACAGGGCGAAAAGTTCTCCGCCGTCCTGACCTTCGAAAAGGCCGGCGCCGTCAGCGTCGATTTCGCTGTCGAAGGCATGGGCGGTGGCGCCATGGACGATCACGCCAATTGATCCGGCCGGTTCGACAAATTTTGAAAATCCGAGGGACCATCATGAACAAATATCTTTTGTCGGCCGGCGCACTTCTCGCGCTCGGAACCAGCGCCGCCTTCGCGCATATCACGTTCGAAACCCAGGAGGCGGCGGTCGGCTCGACCTACAAGGCCGTTCTGCGCGTGCCGCATGGCTGCGAAGGCAAGGCGACGACCGCCGTGCGCGTGCAGATTCCGGAAGGGGTGATCGCGGTGAAGCCGATGCCGAAGCCAGGCTGGACGCTGCAGACCAAGAAGGGCAAGTACGAGAAATCCTACCAGCTCTACGGTCAGGCGGTTGCCGACGGGGTCAAGGAAGTCGACTGGAGCGCTGGCAGCCTGCCGGACGAATTCTACGACGAGTTTGTCTTCCGCGCGACGTTGACGGCGGATCTGCCGGCGGGCCAAAAACTCTACTTCCCGGTGGTGCAGGAATGCGACGGCGCCGCCGATCGCTGGATCGAGATCCCGGCGGCAGGGCAGGATGAAGACGCGCTGGAAAGCCCGGCACCCGGCATCAAGCTGCTGCCGAAGAAATGATCTCCCAGGCGGCGCGCCCTTTCGAGCGCGCCGCTCCTTTTCGTGGCGGTGACATGGGCACGACC
>NZ_RZPQ01000987.1:0-1782 GCF_003999135.1 Mesorhizobium sp. M7A.F.Ca.CA.004.06.1.1
GCCGGCCCCCACTGCCAGCCCCTTCGCGACTAGGTCGTGCGACAGCGTGTCGAGCGCGGCCCTGGTTTCTGCCTTGATGCGGGCGATCTCGATCCGCGTCTCGGCCAGCGTGCGGCCGCGTATATGGGCGTTAAGGAAATTCGAGGCCTCGTGCAGTTGCGAGACGGTGATGCCGGCGGGCAGCTCGACGACGCGATTTTCGACGTCGCCATTCTGCGACACCAGCACTGCCAGCGCCTTGGTCGGTTCGAGCTGGATGAATTCGATGTGCTTCAGCGCCACCTCGTTCTTGGCGGCCAGCACCAGGCCGGCGCCGCGCGACATGCCCGACAGCATCTGGCTGGCCTCGGTCAGCATGTGTTCCAGCGTCGCGCCCGAGCCGGACGCCCGAACCTGTGCCTCGATGGCGCGGCGCTCCTCGTCGGAAAGATCGCCAAGCTCCATGAAGGCATCGACGAAGAAACGCAGGCCGGCCTGCGTCGGCAGCCGGCCGGCCGAAATGTGCGGCGCGTAGATCAGGCCGAGATGCTCGAGGTCGCTCATGACGTTGCGGATGGTGGCCGGCGACAGCGAAGACGGCAGGATGCGCGACAGGCTGCGCGAGCCCACGGGTTCGCCGTCCCTGAGGTAGGAATCGACGATGCGCCGGAAGATGTCGCGCGAACGCATGTCGAGCGACTGGAGCGCGGGCGACTGCGAAGCGGGATCGACTGCCTTGGTCATACGGCCAAAAACCTCCGGCCCAAGGATATAGACTTACACTGCACCCGCGCAACCCGGTGTCTGTGTGAGATCACCCGGTGTCTTTGTGAGATCACCCGGTGTCTGAGTCAGATCGTCGGGCCATTTTCCTTTGCGCCACGCGTCCCATGCGGTTACAAGCCGGCCAAGATTCCGAAAAATGACAAGAAAGCAGCCTGAATGCGCCCTTCCAAACGCCAATTCGACGAAATGCGTGCCATCTCCTTCGAGCGCGGCGTCTCCAAGCATGCCGAAGGCTCATGCCTGGTGAAGTTCGGCGACACTCATGTCCTGTGCACGGCCAGCCTCGAGGAAAAAGTGCCGGGCTGGATGCGCAATTCCGGCAAGGGCTGGGTGACGGCGGAATACGGCATGCTGCCGCGCTCGACCGGCGAGCGCATGCGCCGCGAGGCTTCGGCCGGCAAGCAGGGCGGCCGCACGCTCGAAATCCAGCGGCTGATCGGCCGCTCCCTGCGCGCCGTGGTCGACCTGCAGGCGCTGGGCGAGCAGCAGATCACCGTCGACTGCGACGTCATCCAGGCCGATGGTGGCACCCGCACCGCATCGATCACCGGCGGCTGGGTGGCGCTGTATGACTGCCTGCGCTGGATGGAAGCGCGCCAGATGGCCAGCGTCGCCAAGGTGCTGAAGGACCATGTCGCGGCGATCTCCTGCGGCATCCATGACGGCCAGCCGGTCATCGACCTCGACTATATCGAGGATTCTTCGGCCGGCACCGACGCCAATTTCGTCATGACCGGCAAGGGTGGCATCGTCGAGATCCAGGGCACCGCCGAGGGCGAGCCTTTCTCCGAGGAGCAGTTCGCGGACTTGATGGGCCTGGCCAAGAAAGGCATCCAGAGGTTGGTGAGTCTGCAGCAGATGGCGGTGGCTTAGTTTTTCGATGTCGAGTTTGAGCGCCCCCCTCTGGCCTGCCGGAGCCGGACGAGACCGGCACCACCTTCGAGGAGAACGCCTACATCAAGGCGCTCGCCGCCGCCAAGGCGACCGGCCTGCCGGCGCTGTCGGACGATTCCGGCC
>NZ_RZPQ01000988.1:0-1776 GCF_003999135.1 Mesorhizobium sp. M7A.F.Ca.CA.004.06.1.1
TAGATCTGTTGGAAGACCGCGCGGCGAGCGACGCGACGGAGGATTATGCACTTGTAATTTCGGTAAAGAACGGGACGGGCGTCGAGGAACTGCTGGGGGAAATCGGCCGGCGGGCAGCGGAAGCAGCCGGCAGCGTCGGCGATGTCCTGCCGTCGCGCCTGCGCCACGTCGAATTGCTCGGCGCAGCGAATAGCCACCTGCGTCGCGCAACCGACGGCCGGACTGTCGGGCAGGAATTGCGCGCCGAGGAGTTGCGGCTTGCAGCAGATCGCCTGGGCCGTATTGTCGGCGCCATCGACGTCGAGGACATGCTGGACGTGATTTTCTCGCAGTTCTGCATCGGGAAATGACTCACGTGAAACGATGTGCTCTCGTAAAATGACTCAGTTGTCGATGCAGAGATTTTGATGGACCGTTTGCGGAACGCCCCATCGCTTCGTCATCCACGGGCGGAGCAAGGAGCGTAGCGACGCGGCGCAGACCCGAGGATCCATGCCGCGACTTCTGAGCGCGCGCCACGGTGCAGAATTCTGATCCGCTGTACTCTTTGGCCAAGATCACGGCATGGATCCTAGGGTCTCCGCGACGTCGCTTCGCTTCCTGCTTTGCCCTAGGATGACGAACGTTGCGAACGCTTGGGTAAGACCTTCGAGCAGCGGCAAGGTGCGACTCACGTGAAACATCAGTGCCCCGATGACTCACGTGAAACACACGCGATGGCGGTGCAAGGCTGTTTCACGTGAAACGACTCGCGGAGTTTTCTTGACAGCCAAGCCTCGCGGGGACATGTGTCCCTTTAATCATTCGAGTCTGGGAAGTTTGTGATGACCAATCACTATGATGTGGTTGTGGTGGGCGGCGGCCACGCAGGTTGTGAGGCGGCCAGCGCTGCCGCGCGCGCTGGTGCCAAGACCGCGCTGGTGACGCTGCGCTTTGATACGATCGGGGTCATGTCCTGCAATCCGGCGATCGGCGGGCTCGGCAAGGGCCATTTGGTGCGCGAGATCGATGCCATGGATGGCCTGATGGGGCGCGTGGCGGATGCGGCCGGCATTCAGTTCCGCCTGCTCAACCGCCGCAAAGGTCCCGCCGTGCGCGGCCCTCGTACGCAGGCCGACCGGAAGCTTTATCGCCTTGCCATGCAGGAAGCGATTCGGCAGCAGAACGATCTCGACGTGGTTGAAGGCGAGGTTCTGGATTTTGAGATCGCCGATGGGCGGATCACGGCTGTTCTCCTGGCCGACGGCAGGCGGCTTGGCTGTGGCGCGGTCGTGCTGACGACCGGGACTTTTCTGCGCGGGCTCATTCATATTGGCGAGAGGAAGATTGTCGCCGGCCGCATGAACGAGCAGGCCAGCCTTGGGCTCTCGGCGACGATGGACCGCGCGGGCTTCAAGCTTGGACGGCTGAAGACCGGGACGCCGCCGCGGCTCGATGGCCGGAGCATCGACTGGACGACGCTGGCAAGCCAGGCCGCGGATGCGGATCCGGTGCCGTTCTCGCTGATGACCGACCGCATCACCACGCCGCAGATCGAGTGCGGCATCACCCGCACGACGACGGCCACGCATGAGCTGATTCGCGCCAATCTCGGCCGCTCGGCCATGTATTCCGGCTCGATCGAGGGCGTTGGGCCGCGTTATTGCCCGTCGATCGAGGACAAGATCGTCAAGTTCGGCGATAGGGATGGGCACCAGATCTTTCTGGAGCCGGAAGGGCTGGACGATGATACCGTCTATCCCAATGGGATTTCCACCTCGTTGCCCGAAGATGTGC
>NZ_RZPQ01000989.1:0-1774 GCF_003999135.1 Mesorhizobium sp. M7A.F.Ca.CA.004.06.1.1
GTGCCCTGTTTCCGCATCTGACCATTGGCGACAATATCGGTTTCGGCATGGGTCGCGGCGAGGACAAGCGCACCGAGCGCATCGTCGAGCTCGCCTATATCGTCGGGCTGGACAAGGCGATCCTCAAGCGCCGCCCGCACGAGCTCTCCGGCGGCCAGCAGCAGCGCGTGGCGCTGGCTCGCGCCATGGCGATGAAGCCCCGGCTGATGCTGCTCGACGAGCCGTTCTCGGCACTCGATACCGGCCTGCGCGCCTCGATGCGCAAGGCGGTGGCCGAGCTTCTGGAAGCTGCCGGCATCACTACCATCCTGGTGACGCACGACCAGGCCGAGGCGCTGTCCTTCGCCAGCCAGGTCGCGGTGATGCGCGACGGCAAGTTCTCGCAGATCGGGACGCCGCGCGAGCTCTATCTCAAGCCGAAGGACAGGATGATCGCCGAATTCCTTGGCGACGCCATCATCCTGCCGGCCAAGATATCGGATGGATTCGCCAACTCGCCCCTCGGCCGCATCGCGGTCGACACCAATGACAGCCGCGATATCGCCCGTATCATGCTTCGCCCGGAGCAGATCGCGCTGAAGAGAACGTCGCGCGAGGGCATGTCCGGCACCTCGGACATGCTGTTCGGCGAAGTGACGGAATCCGAATTCGCCGGCTCGATGTGCACGGTCGCGGTGCGGCTCTTGAACAATGCCGATCCGCCCGATGCGGCCGCGATCGGCAACACGCCGCTGGTCCTGCGCAAACCGGGCATGGACGCGCCGGCGGTCGGCGAGATCGTCCGGCTGACCGTATCGGGAAAGGCGCATGTCTTCGCCTGAACACCGTATGCTGGAGCAATTCTAGGAAACTGTGAAGCGGTTTTCCGTCTGGAATTGCGTCAAAACAAAGAGTTAGAGCAGCTCGCCGTTTCCGTGAAACGGTGAAACGCTCTGGGCATCTTTTGGATTAGCCGACGCGCTTTCCTGCCTGATCGAACCAGTGCAGCTTTTCTGCCTTGGCAACCACGCGCAATTGGTTGCCAACCGTGGCGGTGGCGCGACCCGCGACACGCACGACGATACGGTTGCCGCCTGCCGCACAGTGAAGGAAACTTTCGGCGCCTACCGGTTCGACTGCCTCGACCAGCGCCGGCAGGACGAGGGCGCCGGGCGGCGCCTCCGCATTGAAGGTGACGTCGGCATCCTCGGGCCGAAAACCGAGGGTCGCAGCTCTTGCCTCCCGAGGTGCGAAAGCGATCGCCGTGCCGTCTGCGAGCACCGCGCCCGAGGCGCTTTCGGTCAGTGCCAGGAGATTCATCGGCGGCGCGCCAATGAAGGAAGCGACGAAGGTCGAGGCCGGCCTTTCATAGATGTCGAGCGGCGCCCCCATTTGCTCGACCAGTCCGCCGTTCATGACGACGAGGATGTCGGCCAACGTCATCGCCTCGAGCTGGTCATGCGTGACATAGACCGACGTGACGCCAAGCGAGCGTTGCAGGTTCTTTATCTCGACGCGCATCTGGCCACGCAATTTGGCATCGAGATTGGAGAGCGGCTCGTCGAACAGGAAAACCCTCGGGTTGCGCACAATGGCACGACCCATGGCGACACGCTGGCGCTGGCCGCCGGAAAGCTCGCGCGGACGGCGGTCGAGCAGCGCCGAAAGTTCGAGTATTTTCGCCGTCGCGCGGACCCGGCTGTCGATCTCATCTTTCGGCGTGCCGCGGTTGCGCAGCCCATAGGCCATGTTGTCGTAGACTTTCATATGCGGATACAGCGCGTAGTTCTGGAAC
>NZ_RZPQ01000098.1:0-12252 GCF_003999135.1 Mesorhizobium sp. M7A.F.Ca.CA.004.06.1.1
GGTCGGCGGAGCCGCCGATGGTCTCGGGCAAGGCGCCGTTGATGACTTCCAGCGCCATCTCGGACGATTTGCGGGTGGCGACCTTCGGCTTGTCGGCCGACAGCTTCTTCTTGTAATCGGCAATGACCGCGTCGAAATTGGACGGCAGCTTGCCGCTGATGCGGCGCTCGAACTCAGCCTTCAGCTTGGCATCGGCCTTGGCCAGGCGGCCTTCCCAGTCTGTACGCGCCTTGACGCCGGCCTTGCCGGCGGTGCGCCAGGCGTCGAGGATGTCGGCCGGAATCTCGAAGGGCGGCGAATCCCAATTGAAGAACTTGCGCGCGCCGGCGATCTCGTCGGCGCCCAGAGGGGAGCCGTGCGCCTTGTTGGTGCCGGCCTTGGTCGGCGCGCCGAAGCCGATGGTCGTCTTGCAGGCGATCATGGTCGGCTTGTCGGAATGGCGGGCGGCTTCGATGGCATAGGCGATGGCTTCCGGATCGGTGCCGTCGATGTGGCTGGCATTCCAGCCGGAGGCCTGGAAGCGGGCCACCTGATCGGTGTTGTCGGACAGCGAGACCGGACCGTCGATCGAGATGTCGTTGTTGTCCCAGAAGACGATCAGCTTGTTGAGCTTGAGATGGCCGGCAAGCGCGATGGCTTCCTGGGAAACACCTTCCATCAGGCAGCCGTCGCCGGCCAGGACATAGGTGTAATGATCGACGAGATCGTTACCGAAGGCTGCGTTCATGATGCGCTCGCCGAGCGCGAAGCCGACCGAATTGGCGAGACCCTGGCCGAGCGGCCCCGTCGTCGTCTCTATGCCAGCGGCATGGCCGTATTCGGGATGGCCGGCGGTCTTCGAGCCCAACTGACGGAAGTGCTTGATCTGGTCGAGGGTCATGTCTTCGTAGCCGGTCAGATGCAGCAGCGAATAGAGCAGCATCGAGCCATGGCCGGCCGACAGGATGAAACGGTCGCGGTCGGCCCAGTGCGGGGCCTTGGGATCATATTTCAGGAAGCGCGTGAACAGCACCGTGGCGATATCGGCGCAGCCCATTGGCAGGCCTGGATGGCCGGAATTTGCCTTCTCGACGGCGTCCATGGAGAGAAAGCGGATCGCATTGGCCATCCGGTCATGTTGTTCACGCGACGTCATGGTTCCTCCAGAAGTGGGGGTTTGGGGGCTTGGGAGAGCCCTTGAAAAGGGTGCGCGACACATAGCAGGCGCGGGCTTTTAGTCAACAAATCGGGTGCACATTTGCCGGTCTTGTGATGCCGGCGGCGGACCTACATTAGCGTTAGCGGGGGACAGTCGCGAGAGCTTTGTTGACGTTGCCTTCACCCGGTGCCTAATGTTTCAGGGATAACGCGTTCTGAACGTGAACGATTCGGTGATGGGCAGGGCACAGGACGAAGGCCATGACCGGGGAAGCCACACTCAAGGAAGTCATCGCGAGGCTGGGCAAGGCCATCGAGGGGCTGGAAAACGCCGTCGCGGCCAAGCTCGGGCATGAACGCGACTACTCCGAAGCCGAGGCCGAGGTGCAGCGGATGAATGCCGATCGCTCGCGGCTGGCGCAGGAACTCGATAATTCCGAAGCGCGCGCCGAACGGCTGGAAGATGCCAACAAGGAAGTCTCGCGACGTTTGGTGACTGCCATGGAAACCATCCGCGCCGTGTTGGACAGATAGGAGCTGGCCCGATGGCACAGGTCACGGTTTCAATCGACGGCAAGCAGTATCGCATGGCCTGCGACGAGGGCCAGGAAGAGCATCTGATCGACCTTGCCGAACGCTTCGACCGCTATGTTTCACACCTGAAGGACTCGTTCGGCGAGATCGGCGATCAGCGGCTGACCGTTATGGCCGGCATCATGGTGATGGATGAACTCTCGGAGTTGCAGAAACGCGTCAAGGGCATGGAAAGCGAAGTGCTGACCTTGCGCAAGACCCGCGACGAGGCTCTGACCAAGGCCGACAAGAGCGATAGCGTGCTCACCAATGCGCTCGGCGCGCTGGCACAGCGCATGGAAGACCTGACTGTGACGCTGGCGGTCAACAAGAGCTGAGACAGAACCTTTCCTGTCCAGCCCCAGGCTCTCATCCGCGCGCCGCGCATTCGGCAGCATAAAAATGCTCGCCTCCCGCCGACAAGAGTTTCATATTATCTTGCAGCCACGATTTTTGCGCTAAGATGCAACGATGCCGGGCGGGACAGCTTGATGGTGGCGTGGGTTGCCGCGTGCCGTTCCTCGCTGCCGACGGTTCCGTTTACAGGGGAGATGTACCATGAGCCTTCGTATCAACGACATTGCGCCGGATTTTACCGCCGAGACCACGCAAGGGACGATCAAATTCCATGACTGGATCGGCGACGGTTGGGCGATCCTGTTCAGTCACCCGAAGAATTTCACGCCGGTCTGCACGACCGAGCTTGGCACGATGGCGGGGCTCGAAGGCGAGTTCAAGAAGCGCAACGTCAAGATCATCGGCATTTCGGTCGATCCGGTCGAAAGTCACGGCAAGTGGCAGGACGACATCAAGACGGCGACCGGTCATTCGGTGAACTATCCGCTGATCGGCGACAAGGACCTCAAGGTCGCCAAGCTCTACGACATGCTGCCGGGCGGTGCCGGCGAGACGTCGGAGGGCCGCACGCCCGCCGACAACGCCACAGTGCGCTCGGTCTACGTCATCGGACCGGACAAGAAGATCAAACTGGTGCTGACCTACCCGATGACCACGGGGCGCAATTTCGATGAGATCCTGCGCGCGGTCGATTCCATGCAGCTCACCGCCAAGCATCAAGTGGCGACGCCGGCGAACTGGAAGCAGGGCGAGGACGTGATCATCACCGCGGCCGTTTCCAACGAGGATGCAATCAAACGCTTCGGCGCTTATGAGACCATCCTGCCGTATCTGCGGAAGACCAAGCAGCCGTCGGCCTGACCGCTCGGAACAGTTTTTGGCTTTCCTGTCGCCGCGAGCGAAAGGATACTTGACTGGCTCACCCGAGCGGACAACCATGCTCCTCTCGGGTGTCGTCAGAGAAAATCATTCCTGGCGACCGAGAGTTGGGGAAGCCGGAATTGGACGTAGCTTTGGCCAGGCCGCAGGTCAGCGGCTTCTATGACAAGCCGACCGGCGCCATCCAGTATGTCGTCGCCGACCAGGCGACGAAGCGATGCGCCATCATCGATCCGATCCTTGATTTCGACGAGAAATCCGGTGCTACGGCAACGACGAATGCCGATGTCATGCTCGACTTCGTCAGCGAGCAGGGACTGAGCGTCGAATGGATCCTCGACACCCATCCGCATGCCGACCATTTCTCGGCGGCGCATTACTTGAGAGAGAAGACCGGCGCGCCGACGGCGATCGGCGACAGGGTCATCGAGGTCCAGAAACTGTGGAAAGCGATCTACAACTGGCCGGATTTTCCCGCCGACGGTTCGCAGTGGGACAGGCTGTTTAGAGAAGGCGAAACCTTCCAAGTGGGTACCCTTCCGGTCAAGGTGCTGTTCTCGCCCGGACACACGCTGGCCTCCATCACCTATGTGATCGGCGATGCCGCCTTCATCCACGACACGCTGTTCATGCCCGACAGCGGCACGGCGAGGACGGACTTTCCCGGCGGCAGTGCCGCGCGGCTCTGGCGCTCGATCCAGGACATATTGGCGTTGCCGGACGAGACGCGGGTGTTCGTCGGCCATGACTATCAGGCCGGCGGCCGCGAACCTTTGTGGGAAAGCACGGTCGCCATACAGAAGGCTACCAACATCCATCTTGCCGCCGCCTGCAGCGAGGCCGAGTTCGTCGCCCTGCGCGAGGCGCGCGACAGGACGCTGCCGATGCCGCGGCTGATCCTGCATGCGCTGCAGGTCAACATGAATGGCGGGAGGCTGCCCGAACCCGAAGCCAATGGCCGGCGGTACCTGAAGTTTCCGCTGGACGGGCTTTGAGGGGCCGTTGGTGAAGCTGCCAATCTCGACCCTTGCGGGGGAGATTGGCTGTCGCCCCCGTTCGCCAACTCCCAATCAGCCACAAAAAAGGCGGCGCCAGGTTTCCTGGCGCCGCCTTGATTTTTTGTTGCCTTAGCTAACCTTACGCCGCCGGCTGCGCCTCAATCGTGCGCAGCGCCTGGGTCTGGCGCTTGGCGGCGGCCTTGACCGCGTCCTGCACCTTCTCGAAGGCGCGCACCTCGATCTGGCGCACGCGCTCGCGGCTGATGTCGAACTCGGACGACAGCTCTTCCAGCGTCAGCGGCTCTTCGGCGAGGCGACGGGCCTCGAAGATGCGCCGCTCGCGCTCGTTGAGCACGGCAAGAGCGCCCGACAGCATGCCGCGCCGGTTTTCCAGCTCGTCCTGCTCGATCAGCATCTCTTCCTGGCTTTCGTGGTCGTCGACCAGCCAGTCCTGCCATTCGCCGGATTCGCCTTCGCTGGCCCGGATCGGGGCGTTGAGCGAGGCGTCGCCGGACAGGCGGCGGTTCATCGACACCACTTCGGCTTCGGAAACGTTCAGCCTTGTGGCGATCTCGGTGATCTGGTCGGGCTTCAAGTCGCCGTCGTCGAGCGCCTGGATCTTGCCCTTCACCTTGCGCAGGTTGAAGAACAGGCGCTTCTGGTTGGCGGTCGTGCCCATCTTGACCAGGCTCCACGAGCGCAGGATGTACTCCTGGATCGAGGCCTTGATCCACCACATGGCGTAGGTCGCGAGGCGGAAGCCGCGCTCGGGTTCGAATTTCTTGACGGCCTGCATCAGGCCGACATTGCCTTCCGAGATCACTTCGCCGATCGGCAGGCCATAGCCGCGATAGCCCATGGCGATCTTGGCGACGAGCCTGAGGTGGCTGGTGACGAGCTTGTGCGCAGCGGAGGTGTCTTCATGCTCGGCGTAACGCTTGGCGAGCATGTACTCTTCCTGCGGCTGCAGCATGGGAAAGCGGCGGATTTCTTCCAGGTAGCGGCTGAGGCCGCCTTCGCCGGAAACGATACTGGGTAGTGACTGGGCCATGATAGCGCCCCCTCTCTATTGGAGTGATGCCCCCGAAACGCGGCGGGCATGTGACGCGAGCACCAAAAGGCTCGCCCGCGACATCAGATCTTATACAGGAACAAAACCAGAAAAGACAGGCATTTGTTCAACACGAAACAGTGTGTCACGGTGAAGTGAACAATGTCAGTCAGGTTTTTTGATGGCTTGTCGGTGACGGGTTCAGAGCTTGCGGAAGCCGCCGACGAGTTCCTCCATGTCCCTCGGTAACGGCGCCTCGAACCTCATCGTTAGATGGGTAGTGGGATGGCGAAATGCAAGGAGCCAGGCATGCAAAGCCTGCCGGGGAAATGCCTTGACCTGGCTTTTCAGCGGTTCGGGCAGCCGGTTGGCCTTGGTGCGGAAGGCTTGGCCGTAATCGGGGTCGCCGATCACCGGATGGCCGATATGCGCCATGTGGACACGGATCTGGTGGGTGCGGCCGGTCTCCAGCCGGCATTCGACCAGGCTGGCCGTGGCGAACTCCTGTTGGCTCTCGCCGAAGCGCTCCTGCACGGTGAAGTGGGTGACCGCATGGCGGGCGTCGTCGCGTCCTTCCGGCACCACGGCACGGCGCACGCGGTCGGCGGCGCGGCCGAGCGGCGCGTCGACCCTTCCGGTCGGCCTCTGCGGTATGCCCCAGACCAGCGCCAGATAGGCACGCTCCAAGTCGCCGGTCAGGCCGTGATCGGCGAAAGCCTCGGACAGTGACTTGTGGGCGCGGTCGGTCTTGGCGACGACCATGACGCCGCTGGTCTCCTTGTCGAGGCGGTGGACGATGCCCGGCCGGCGCACACCCCCGATTCCTGAAAGGCTGTCGCCGCAATGATGGATCAGCGCATTGACCAGTGTGCCGGTCCAGTTGCCCGCTCCGGGGTGCACGACAAGCCCGGCCGGCTTGTTGATGACGATCAGTTCGTCGTCCTCATAGAGTACATCGAGTGCGATGTTCTCGCCCTGCGGCTCCGCCGGCTCCGGCTCCGGCATGGTAACCGACACGCTCTCGCCCGGCGCCATCTTGCGCTTGGTCTCGTCGACGGGCTTGCCGTCGACCGAGACCGCGCCCTGCCTGATCAGCATCTGCACGCGGCTGCGTGACATGTCCGGGCCAAGGCTTGCGGCCAGCCACTGGTCGAGGCGCAGGCCGGCCGCATCCGCGCCCGCCACCAGCACTGTCGGTTCCGCCTCTATCAATTCAGGGGCCTCTTCGCTATGAGCGCTCATTGAAAAACCGTTCCGGAACTGTTTTGCCATGGCCAGCCCGATCGCCGAAGAAGACCAGGATAAGCCGCTCGACCCCGAGGTCGAAAAGGTGCGCAGGAAACTCGTCCGCTTCGTCGGGATCAATCTCGGCCTGCTGTTCCTCGCCCTTATGGTGGTGATCGGCGCCCTTGTCTACAAAGCGCGCAATGCACCGCCGGCGAACCCGCCGCTGGCCGGCGATATCCAGACACCCGCCGGCGAACCGGTCAACGGCGACATCGTGCTGCCGGTCGGCGCCACGGTGGTCAGCCAGTCGCTGTCCGGCAATCGTGTCTCGATCGACGCCGAGCTTGCCGACGGCAGCCGCACGATCTTCGTCTACGACATCACCGAGCGACGCCTGATCGGCCGCTTTGCGATCCGCAACAAGTGACCGAGCCGCAACGATGAACGGCAGCAGGCCAATGAGCAAGCCTCAGGCATGAGCGGGTTCGCCGAGCATCGCCGCATCGCCACGGTCGCCCTGGTCGTCGCCAATTATGACGAGGCGATTGCCTGGTATGTCGAGCGGCTGGGCTTCCTGCTCGTCGAAGATGTCGATCTCGGCGGCGGCAAGCGCTGGATCACGGTCGCGCCGGCCAACGGGCAGGGCGCCAGGCTGCTTCTGGCGGAAGCGTCCGACGAGGCGCAAAGGCGGAGCATCGGCAACCAGACCGGCGGGCGTGTCTTCCTGTTCCTGGAAACCGACGACTTTGCCCGCGACCATGCGGCGATGCTGGAGAAGGGCGTCGAATTCCGCGAAGCACCGCGCTTCGAGCCCTATGGCACGGTGGCGGTTTTCGCCGATCTGCATGGGAATCTCTGGGATCTGATCGAACCAAAACGATAGGCTGACGGCCGGCTTTTCCCCGGCAAGGGAAAGCGGCCTAACCCCAGTTGCTTTTTCCCAGCGCTCAGCCTATATCGCCGGTTCTTGAACGCGCCCATCGTCTAGCGGTCAGGACACCGCCCTCTCACGGCGGGAACAGGGGGTCGATTCCCCTTGGGCGTACCAAGTTTTTCGACAAATTTGCAGGATGCCGTCGATTTCGTTCTGAAGTCGACGACCTCGATACTGTGGCGTTTGGGAAACCAGATCTGCACAGGTAGCCGCAGCCTTGAAAATCCCAGTGGCACCAACCACTCAGGCCTTCATTTCATTCGTCTGGTAAACGTTAACGGACCCGAAACCGAGAACCTTAACGCCCCCGCAACTCACGGCGATATATTAGTTGTCGCTTTATTAGCTGTAGGAGGTTGACATGAAGAAAATAGCCTGCCGTTTCGCTTGGGACGAGTCTGGCGCGACCGCGATCGAGTATGGCTTGATCGCGGCTCTTATCGCGCTCGCGATCATCACCGGCGCCGGGGCGGTTGGCAATTCGCTCAACGGGATCTTCACGAACGTCGGCACTACGGTCAACAGCAGCGGCTCGTAAGTCGGTACCTCAATTCGGTCGGCCGTCGGCCGGATCGTCGACCCTCAGCCTCCAAAAGCGTAACGTGTACGCCCTTCCGATGTCCGGCATCGGAAATGCGGACGGCGCACTCTCAATCATCCGGCTTATCCGTTGCGTCGCTGCGTTCGTCGCTTCTGGCGCCGTGGGGCTGTTTGCATTAGCATCACGTCACGGATCCTGAGGCACGGTTCCAGCGGCGCACAGAACGCCGGATGCCGGGCAGATTCGCCGACCAGTTGATGCCGTGGGGAGGAAGGCCAATGCAGAAGCTGCAATCTCAGGGCGTCCACCACATCACGCTGGTCGGCGCCGGGCGCCAGACCTCTATCGATTTCTGGGAAGGCGTGCTCGGCATGCCGTTCATCTTCGAACAGCCCAACCTCGACAAGCCGAGGGAAAGCCATCTCTATTTCGATCCCGGCGACGGCCGGCTGATCACCATCTTCACCGACGAGAGCCGCACACCGGAGAAGCGGCGCACGCCGACCGATCCGGGCTGTGTCCACCACATCGCCTTTTCGGTGTCGCGCGTCACCTTCCTGCAGGCGGTCTCCCGGCTTGACGAGCGCGGCATCAAGCACAGCGGCGTCAAGGATCGCGGTTTCATGGATTCGATCTATTTCGAGGATCCGCTCGGCCTGCTGATCGAACTGGCGTCCTACCGCTTCGAACCGCCAGCGGGCTTCACCCACGCCGATGTGCTGATGGAAGCGCACAGGCTGCGGGTCGCGCGCGGCGACTACAACATCGCCGAAGTGCATCTCGCCGATGCGATCCAGGCGCTCGTCGAACGTTCCCGCGCCACCTTGTCGGACGATCGGGCGCCGAAGAACCCATACTGAACAGACCAGAGGGAGGAACAAGATGGCCAAGACAGCGACGAAGACTGCCGGGAAATCCGCGGCCAAAGCTGCCGCCAAGCCGGCCGCGAAAGCTGCGGCAAAGCCAGAAGCCAAGGCGGCCGCCAAGCCTGCGGTGAAGGCGACGGCAAAAGCCGCGCCCAAGGCCAAGCCGGCCAAGAAGCCGGCGTTGAAGCTCAGCATGCTGAAGCCCAGCGTCAACAACATGACCGTGCGGGTGTTTGCGCGCGCGGCCGGTTTCGACCATGCCGAGACCGATGCCTGGGGCCACACCCGTTCGCCGGAGTTCATGGCGCGAAATCCCGCCCATTTGACACCGATGATCGAGGACAAGGGCCTCCCTAGAGGCGTGTTGTGGGAAAGCTGCGCCATCATGCAGTATCTCGCCAACAAGCACGGGCTGGAGAAATTCTATCCGAAGGCGCCGGCCAAGCGGGCGATGGTCGACAGTGCCATGTTCTACCTGATCGGTACGCTCTACCCTTATGTGGCGCGCGCCACCTATCCGGCGCTCGGCTTCCCACAATATGCCGGCGAGGTCGGCCACAGCGACGCGCACCCCGACAGGAAGTCGGAGGCCCAGAAGGCGGCGATGGCGGCGATCGCCGAGCCGCTCGAAGTGTTTCACAGCTTCTTCAGGGACGGCAAGCCGTTCATCGGCGGCAAGCATCCTTCGATCGCCGATATCCGCCTGGCGGCGACGCTCGAATTCCTGGCCGTCGTCGACTATGCCTTGCCCAAGTGGGCGAAGGACTATGTGGCGGCGATCGAGAAGACGCTCGGCAAGGCCTATAGCGAGCCGGCCGGCGATGTGCGCGGCTACATCGCCCATGTGAAGTCGCAGGCCAAGGCCTGAGGTTAAGGATACGTTAACCAAAGCCCTGTCTACTGCAGGCAATTCGCTTTCGGCCCGCGACCACGGATGTACTGGCGCAGAACGTCGTAGCGATAGGAAAGGTCGGCGCAATGCCGGCCTTTTGCTTTTGCACGCCATCGCCAAGTGCGATCTGGCACGCAGGCCTCGTCCAGTGTCGCTTTTTTGGCGTCAACTTTTTTCGAGAGATATTGTCATTGCCGGCGTTGGCCCTACCATCCATCTCGGCAGTCCGGCATGGATTGTCGGTCAGGCATGAGACGAGGGCTGGCGATGAAAAGCGTTGCGAGACGGATTGCGGTTGCGGGCGTGATGCTGGCGGCCGTTGTCCATGCTTCGAGTGCAGCCGAACTCAACACGATGGACGATGTCGGGGCAGCGATCCAGGCATGCTGGACACCGCCGGCGGACGCCGGGACCGCCAGCGTCACCTTGAGCTTCAGCTTCAAGCGGGATGGGACGCTGATCGGCCCGCCGAGGCCGACGGCCATCAAGGTGAATGGCGATGCCAAGGCGAAAAAAACATTTGTCGATGCCGCGACAGCGGCCCTGCGGAATTGCCTGCCCCTGACTTTCTCGGCGAAGCTGGCGCAAGGGATCGCTGGCAACGTGTTTACGTTGCAATTCGCCTCTCCCAAGTAAGCCTCGTTGTCGGGTCAGTGGTGACTGCGCCTGGCCTCGGCATGCCGGGCAAGATCGGGCGTCTCGAAGACGTAGTCGCTCCAGGCTGATTCAGGAACCTGGCCGGCCAGATAGCATTCCAGCAACAGGCTTTGCTCGGGATTGAGTGGCCTTGGCGCGCGCTGGTCCAGCCCCAGCGAGTGAAACAGGTTTCTTGTCAGGTCGGAGACGGTGAAGTGGATCGACATCTGCGTTCTCCTTTTGGTCCTTCAACGCGGAAGACCGGGCAAAGGTTTCGAACGCATGGCGATAATGGCGCATTGATCTCGGTCCGTCGCGCTGCAGGTCCTCGGCGATGGTCGGCTTGCGCTTTCTTTCGAGTTTCGTCTCAATCTTGAAATAAAAATGTAATATCGAATTTACATGAGGTGACGTAGTGCAATAGACAATAGGTCATTCATGTCGAAATTCTTTAGATTATTAGGAACTACTCATGTAGCCGAAGCTTGCTGAAGTCATGAACTCTAAATTCCGGGTTCTCCGCAAAAAGGACCAAGTTGTCCCGATGATCCGTTTCTGGCCTTCCATGGTGATCGCATTTATTTCGCTGGCGGCAGTTTTGTTCGGTACGCTTTCGTCCTACGCGGACAGCTGCGGCGCGATCAGAAGCCAGTTGCTTTCGGCTGGCCGCAGCGGCGGGGCGAGCCCGGAGCTTGCCCAGTTGCGCCGGCAACTTGCAGCCATCCAGACTATCGAGAGACAGCGCCAGTGCACGGCGAAGAGTTCGCTTGGTGGTCTCTTCAACGCTTGCGCCGATCTCGCCAGGAGCCGCTCGGATGTGCAGCGCCGGATTGCTGCCGCTGGGAATTCGGGCCGCGACACAGCGGGCCTGCAGGCGCGCCTCGTCGCGCTTGGCTGTGCGCCTTCGGCAAAGCAACGGCCTGTGCGCGCCGCGCCCAGCACCCAATCGGCGAGCACCACGTTCGCCGGCAATGCGATGCTGTTTTGCGTGCGTCTGTCGGACGGATATTTCTTCCCGGCGCCAAAGTCGCAATTCGCCGCCAGCGGCGATCTGAAGGAGACGGTCGATCAATGCCGTTACATCTGCGATGACCCCGGCGTCGACCTCTACACGTTGAACGACGCCAGCCTCGAAACCGACCAGATGACCGCGCTCGACACGCGCAAACCCTATACCGAGCTGCCGGCAGCCTTCAGATATCGCGATGATGCGAATTTCAAGGCATGCGACGTCAAGCGCTACTACCAGCGGGTCACCGAACTGCGAGCCAGGACCGTGACGCCCGCCAACATGCGCAACGCCATTATTCCGTTGCCGACGGCGAAGCCGGATCTCGGCACGGTTGCGGCCGTCCCCGGGATCGATGCCGAAGCCCCAGGTGCCGCCCAGCACCTTTCGATCGAGGCCGGCGAGCGGCCGGTGCGCTTGGTCGGCCCGGCATTTTTCCCGGCCGAATGATCGCCGGTCTTCCCCGATTTGCGATCACCGGCGGCGGCGTGCCTGCTGCTATGCGGCTGCGCGATCCGTCTGGAACAGAGGGGCGCTCACGGCGTTGTGATCGACATCAGCCGGGAGGAACGCCATGGCTACGTTCAGGGAAATGCGGGTGCTGGAGATCGTCGAAGACGACTCGCTGACCACCGAACAGAAAATCGCCGAACTGCGCGAGATCGAATCCGAGGCGCGTGGGTTGCAGCGGGCTGCCTCGGAGGGTCCAATGGACGACGATGACGGTTGGCAGGAAGATCTGCGTCAGGTTCGTCTTGCACTCGACAAGCTCGGAGCGAAGGAGCCGAAAAAAGGCGCTGCTTCCCTGTGAAAGCCCGTTCGCCGAGCTATCCGCGGATCGTGTTTTTTGACCGAATCCCGCTTTTAGGACCAAGCTCCAATCTAATCGCAGACCATGCGAGCTCTCTTGCCAGGCTCGCTGACGTTCCTGCAGGTCAGCGACTTCGCCGGCGCCGATAGGGACGCCGACGCAGGCAACCTCGTCTGGTGCCGTTTCGGTGCGGCATGGCTTACCTTGCGCTCGGAAAAACGCCGGGGCGGCTGCGGCGCCACCGGAAAAGCGCCGTTTTCGACCTCGGATTGGCCGTAGTCGACATTCGGTGGCGGCCGGTCCCAGAAGCGCCGGACATCGAGCGGCCTCGGGATGACGAC
>NZ_RZPQ01000990.1:0-1766 GCF_003999135.1 Mesorhizobium sp. M7A.F.Ca.CA.004.06.1.1
ATATCAGGCCTCTTTGCAAGTTCGATGAAATGAAACTGTCGCAAAAGCCTGTCAGAGGATAAGTTAAGCCGGTTAACGCATGGCCCCGAAGACCGACATCGGTTTTCGGCAAGGACCATGCGTCGCCTTGGAGTGGCAGAGCGTCCTTTGCGCGTCCTGAATGACGCACGACGCTTTAGCTGGCTGACGGTGTGGAAGAGCGGGAATCATGAACGAACTGAAGCCGGTGCAGAACGAATTCGTGGATGTCGAGGTGGCCCGCCCGGAGGGCGGCAATCCGGACCGGTTTGTCAACCGCGAGTTTTCCTGGCTGCAGTTCAACCGGCGCGTCCTCGAGGAGTCGCTGAACCTCAATCATCCGCTGCTGGAGCGCGTCCGCTTCCTGTCGATCTCGGCCGCCAATCTCGACGAGTTCTTCATGGTCCGCGTTGCCGGTCTTGCCGGCCAGGTACGAGAAGGCATTACGCTGAAGAGCCCTGACGGCCGCACCCCCGAACAGCAGCTCGAACAGTTGCTGCGTGAGGTCGAGCGGCTGCAGGAAGACCAGCAGAAGAGCCTTTCGGCGCTTACCGTGCTGCTCAACAAGGAAGGCATCGAGAGCATCACCCGCGATGCGCTGACCAAGGACGAGAAAATCTGGCTGGAAGACCATTTCCAGGAACAGGTTTTCCCGGTGCTCACCCCGCTGTCGATCGATCCGGCGCACCCGTTCCCGTTCATTCCCAATCTCGGCTTCTCGATGGCGCTGCAATTGCGCCATCGCAAGAATGGTGAGGAGATGAGCGCGCTGCTGCGCCTGCCGGTGGCGCTGAAGCGCTTCATCCGCCTGCCGGACCGCAAGCATCATGTCCGCTTCATCCCGCTGGAAGAGGCGGTCGGCCTCTATATCGGCAAGCTCTTCCCCGGCTATGAGGTCAAGGGCTCCGGCACGTTTCGCATCATTCGCGATAGCGATATCGAGGTCGAGGAGGAGTCCGAGGACCTCGTGCGCCTGTTCGAAACGGCGCTGAAGCGGCGGCGGCGCGGTTCGGTGATCCGCATCGAATTCGACAGGCTGATGCCTGGCGAATTGCGCGACTTCGTGGCAGGCGAGCTTGGCGTGTCGTCGAGCCGCATCAGCGTGCTCACCGGGCCGCTGGCGCTCAGCCAGATTTCCGAGATCGTCGCCGTCCCTCGCGACGACCTGAAATTCATGCCCTACAATCCGCGTTTTCCCGAGCGTATCCGCGAGCATGGCGGCGATTGTTTCGCCGCCATCCGCGAGAAGGACATCGTCGTCCATCACCCCTACGAATCGTTTGACGTCGTGGTGCAGTTCCTGCGCCAGGCGATGGCCGATCCGGAAGTGGTGGCGATCAAGCAGACGCTTTACCGCACCTCCAATGACAGCCCGATCGTGCGTGCGCTGGTCGACGCGGCCGAGGCCGGCAAGTCGGTCACCGCGCTGGTCGAGCTCAAGGCGCGTTTCGACGAAGAAGCCAACATTCGCTGGGCGCGCGATCTGGAGCGTGCCGGCGTGCAGGTCGTGTTCGGCTTTCTCGAGCTGAAAACCCATTCGAAAATGTCGCTGGTGGTGCGGCGCGAGGACGGCAAGCTGCGCAACTACGTGCACCTCGGCACCGGCAACTACCATCCGGTAACGGCGCGCATCTACACCGACCTGTCCTTCTTCACCACCGATCCGACGATTGCCCGCGATGTCGCCCAGCTGTTCAATTTCATCACCGGCTATGCCGAGCCGACCGACGAAATGCGGCTTGCGATCT
>NZ_RZPQ01000991.1:0-1754 GCF_003999135.1 Mesorhizobium sp. M7A.F.Ca.CA.004.06.1.1
GGGGAAGTCGATGACGAAGGCATAGGCCGCGGTCAGATGCGCCATGCGGAAGCCGCCGCTCACGGGGTCGATGGCGATGGTGACGTTCACGTCCTTGAACCCCAAGGCCTGCAATTTCTGCGTGGCGATCGATTGAATATCGGCCTGGGTCAGCGTGTTCTTAAGCTGCAGCGAGCGCGCAGACGTCTCCAGCGTATAGCGAACACTGGAGACCGAGTGCATCGACCAGCCAAAGGCGAATATTCCGAACAGCAGCATGACAAGGAAGGGCGCGATCAGCGCGAACTCCAGCCCGGCCCCGCCCGATCGATCCCGCCGGAACGCGCTTACCCTAGCGGACACGGATCGTCTCCTGGTGACCGATTACAGTGGAAGTGGCAAATGGGCCGAAGGCAATTGGCGGCACCCAGGTGCCCGATGCCTGTATCTGGACATAGACCGCCGGCACCTTCGGCCCACTGCACATGGTGGACGCGTCGACCACCGTCGCCCCGCACATACGGATGCGGCTTAGCGTGACCTGGCCGTCTTCCGGCCGATTTTCCCAACTCGCAATGGCAAGGGCCTGGGTCGCCGCATCATCGGTCGATCCGCTCATGACCAGGTTCGCGGCGGTCTTCACACCGGCGCGCATCGACAGTGAACTCGTTACGTAGGACCAGCCGTCCAGAATACCAAGCAGCACCAGGCACAGAATGGGCAGCACCATCGCGAACTCGACCGCCGCAACGCCCGAATCATCACCAAGGATCGGCATCGATGGGCGCCCCACGGAGCTACTCGGACAGTGCCACGGACCGCGCGGCTGGAATGTTGGGCACTCCGAGGCTCGAGCAATCCTGATTGATGGTTGAGTTACCGGACCATTGGATCGTATTGGCGACGACCCTGGTGCAGCCGCCATTGCCCGAGAAGTTGCCAAGATAGTTCACTTGCTGCTTGGGGAAGTAGATGGCCCCGGTCAAAAGCGAGTCCGCTGTGCCGTTGAATGTGCTGGATGCGATCATGCCGGTCCTGTCGCCGTAGAACAGAACGCCTGAGTAGGTGCCCGAAGTCGACGCGCTGAGCTTCACGGACGCATTGCCATTCATGCTGACGGTCGAACTGCCCGACATGAAGATGGTCACCCCGCTGCCGGTGATGGCTGCGTTGGCGTTTATCTTGAAACTGCCCTGGACGACATAGACGCCGGGCGAAAGCGTGACATTGCCCTTCAGGTTCATGCCGCTGCAATAGGTGCCTGGACCGAGCGTCGCCTTGTTGTCGTTCTGGCAGGGGGTCGCGGCCACCGGGGCCGGCAGGTCGACAAAGGGATCGCCGGCAGGCAGTGCCTGGGTGATCGGGACCGCGCAGACGGTGGTGACGGGGTTGCTGAGAGAGACACCGCCTGCCGATATCAGGCAATCGGCCTGCAGGCCGGCCGAGCCCTGAACCTTGATGGCGTCCGAGGCGATCGAATTGGACATGACCGAGCAGCCGTTGAGCTTGACGCTGGTGCTGCCGGAAAACAGCGCCGCCTGCGAAGCGGACGGATCGAGCGCGAGCATGCAAGCACTCGAAGCATCGGTAATGACGGCCACCGCCCTTGCCTGTTCGGGGACCTTGTCTTGCGTGAAGATCAGGGTGAACATCCGGTCGAGCTGCTGGCCGACGATCACCTCGACCGCTTTTTTCGCCGAATTCGGGCCGGAGGCCGGCGGCGTGTTGACGACGATCGTGCCCGAGCCCAGTCCGTTCGACGCCGCGGACTGGGT
>NZ_RZPQ01000992.1:0-1751 GCF_003999135.1 Mesorhizobium sp. M7A.F.Ca.CA.004.06.1.1
ACATCGGCCCGATGATGCCGTTTGCCAGCCAGCCGGCGGCGGTAGCCGGCTTCGTCGCCGCCGGCTGGCTGGCAAACGGCATCATCGGGCCGATGTCGGTGACCAAGGTCGTCGCCTCGCCGCAGCCGCCCGCCTATGTCGATGAGGCGGTGCAGGCCCACAGGACGACGCTGGTGCGCGAGAGCATGCCATCGCAGGCGGAAACGCCCAATTACAACGCCGGCGAAATCCGCGCCGCCACTGCCATCGTCATGCCGTCGCTGCCGACGGATTGGAGGGTGCGCGACGTGCAGATCTATCCGTCGCGCTTTGGGCCGAGCGTCGAGATGGCGGTCGAGACGAAAGACATGGGGCTGGTGTCGCTGTTTGCGATCCGGCCCGGAACCTTCGACGTCGTCAAGCCGGCGATAGCGCCCTCGGGCGACATTTCGTCGGCCTATTTCCAGATCGGCGATGTCGCCTATGCGGTGGTCGGACGAAGCGAGGTCCACGACCTCGACCGCGCCGCCGAGACGCTTGCCAAGACGCTTTACTGATCGATCCACAAAGGAGAACGCAAATGAACACCCCCAATCTGGGATATCGCGTCGGCGCCGGCGCCCAAACCGGAGCCATCTTCGACGAGGGCCTGCGCCAGCATATGCTGCGCGTCTACAACTACATGGGCGTCGGCCTGGTGGTCACCGGCCTCGTCGCCTTCATGATCTCATCGACGCCGGCGCTCTACGTGCCGATCTTCTCCAGCCCGCTGAAATGGGTGGTGATGCTGGCACCGCTCGCCTTCGTCTTGCTGTTCTCGTTCAAAATGCAGACCATGTCGGCGGCGAGTGCCCAGGCGATGTTCTGGGCCTTCTGCGCGGTCATGGGCCTGTCGCTCGCCTCTGTGTTCCTGGTCTTCACCGGAACCAGCATCGCGCGCACCTTCTTCATCGCCGCCACCATGTTCGGCGCCACCAGTCTCTACGGCTACACGACAAAGCGCGACCTGACCCAGTTCTCGTCATTCCTGATCATGGGCCTGATCGGCGTGGTGATCGCCAGCATCGTCAACATCTTCCTCGGCTCGACCGCGCTGCAGTTCGCCATCTCGGTGATCGGCATCGCCGTGTTCATCGGCCTGACCGCCTGGGATACGCAGACGATCAAAGAACAGTATGCCGAGAATTTCGACGCGGAATCGCGCCAGAAACTTGCCGTCTTCGGCGCCTTCTCGCTCTATCTGAACTTCATCAACATCTTCCAGCTGCTGCTGAACTTCACCGGCGAACGCGAGTAATCCGGACCGTAGCAGGCAACATTTCGCAACTTACCGTGGCCGGAGGGAAACCTCCGGCCACGGTTTTTTATTTGAGGCAGCATTTGCCATGTGCGGTGGATCGTTCATCGCGGCTGACTGAGACGCGATGTAAATCTGCCGCTCTTGAGTTCGCACGTCCCCTTTTGCTAGCCTGCCGGCCACGCCAGATAGCCGCGAGGACGCATGGAACAGGACAGCCTGACGCTTCACGGTGACGGCATCTCGGCGACTGTTGTCGGGCAGGGCGCCGAACTTGTCTCCCTACGCGATGCCGACGGCACAGAGTTTCTGTGGCAGGCCGGTCCGGAATGGCGGCGTCACTCGCCGGTGCTGTTTCCAATCGTCGGCCGGCTGAAGGGCGACCAACTGCGCCATCGCGGCCAGACCTATCCGATGACCCAGCACGGCTTCGCGCGCGACAAGCCGTTCGCCTGGGCGCAGAGGGGACCACGAT
>NZ_RZPQ01000993.1:0-1746 GCF_003999135.1 Mesorhizobium sp. M7A.F.Ca.CA.004.06.1.1
CGCAAGCGGAACCAATCGTCCCTCAGATCGTCTCCCAGCAAGGATTCGCCGAGCGAATGGTCCCGCAAGCGGGACCATTCGTCCGTCCGGCTCCCGAAGGAACTAAGCAGCCTATTGCGGCTTGCCTTTGCTCCACACCACGTTCTGGCCGTAGAGCGGCACGGTGGTGACCGACATTTTGGCCGAGCCGTTCTGCACCTGGCGCGAATGCGAGAGATAGATCAGCGTCTCATTGGGCTTGTCGTAGATGCGGTTCACCACCTGCTTCTTCCAGATCAGGCTGATGCCTTGCTTGAACACCTCCTCGCCGCCCTCGCTCATGTCGATGTCGCCGATCGTGATCGGGCCGGTCTGGCGGCAGGAGATGGAGGAATCGGACGGATCCTCGAACCAGTTGCCCTTGTGCAGGCGATCGATGATGCCGCGATCGAAATAGGAGACGTGGCAGGTCACGCCTTCCACTTTCGGATCCTTGATCGCTTCGACGATGATGTCATTGCCGAGCCAGTCGACGCCGACCTTGCCGACTTCCTCGGCGACTGCGGCACCGGCGCCAACGACAACACACGCGGCCAACGCGCCGCCGATCAGTTTTCGCCCAATCAGTCCGTGCCCAATCAGTCGTGGCAAGGGAGCCTCCTGCGGTTCGAGTTGCCGGTCACAGGTGGGGCGAGCAGCCCGGCTTTGCAAGCAGATAGGTCGACACCACTGCGGTTGCGGCAACGCGGCACTTTGCCTGTGCGAGGCCGAACCGCTAAGACTGTCGCACAGGCGCGGCATTGAGCCGGCGCGGCGATTTCTGCAGACGGACTTTTCTGATGATGCGTTCTATCCTGGTCGGCATTCTCGTCCTGATGGCCGCCGGTATCGGCTGGCTGACTTTCGACTGGTATCGCGGCCATTATGGCGGCGAGCCCTTCGGCGCTGCCTTCACCCTGGTCGACCAGAAAGGCGCGCCGATCACCGAGGCTGCCTTCAGGGGTCAGCCCAGCGTCGTCTTCTTCGGCTTCACCCATTGCCCCGAGGTCTGCCCGACCACGCTGTTCGAACTGGCCGGCTGGCTGAAGACGCTCGGCGACGACGGCAAGAACCTGCACGCCTATTTCGTATCGGTCGATCCCGAGCGCGACACGCCGGAAGTGATGAACGCCTATGTCAGCAATTTCTCCGACCGCATCATCGGCATCACGGGCGATCCCGACAAGGTCCACGCCATGGCCAAGTCGTTCGGCATCTACTGGAAGAAGGTCGACACCGGCGACGGCGACTACACGATGGACCACACCGCCTCGGTGCTGCTGCTCAACGCCAATGGCGACTTTGCCGGCACCATCGCCTACGGTGAAAGCGCCGATACGGCCATCGCCAAGCTGAAGCGGCTGGCGGCGAAAGGCTAGAGCTTGATCCCGAAAAGTGGGAACCGGTTTTCGGGCAAGATCATGCTCAAAAAGAAACAGATTTCATGACCCAGACGCGCCTTTACTTCACCACCGGAAAGACCGAGTCCGTCAGCATTTTCGCGGCGCTTGAGGCAGCCTTCGAGGAAGAAGGGCTGCCGATCGCCGTCCTGGAGGTCGACGAGGACAAGGACATCCACGAAGTGTCGCTCTATGCCGATGGCGACGTCGATGCGGTCGAGACCCGCTTGAACGACATCCTTGCCGGCCTTTCCCTGTCGAAGCCGATCGAGCGCGAGGCCCTGCCCGACATCGACTGGGTGGCGCATTCGCTGGAAGAGCTGAAGCC
>NZ_RZPQ01000994.1:0-1743 GCF_003999135.1 Mesorhizobium sp. M7A.F.Ca.CA.004.06.1.1
ACAGGTAGTAACACAGCCACGCAGCAAGCGTGAAGGCACTGCGCACCAGCATCGGCCGCACGATCGGCGAGCGCATCGTGTCGGCAAACAACTGTCGTCCGCCGATCGCCGCGCACGCGCCCAGAATGGCAATGCTGCGGAAGAACATGATCTGCCAGACGCTCATGCCGACGACCAACAGCTTGATCGAGGCATCCTGTGTCGAAAACAGCAAATAGGCAGCACCGGTCAGCAGGATGCCTGCAAGCACCCGCTCGCGTGTTTCGAGAATGGCGATATCGGCCATAAGGCGCGTGGGACCAAATTGCCGGAGCGGCAGAATGCTGTGAGGAGCGACACGAGGAGCTGTGAATTCAGTTCCCTCGGCACCAAGCTATAAGGGCGAAAATCGCTGCGGCGCTACGCCAGCCCGCTGGTTATGTTGGGGCAGGGGGCCATGCCGAGCTGCACTGTCGCCAAGCCTACTGCGTCGCCTGGTAAAGCTCCGAAGCGGCTTCTTTCAGCGCGCGTCGGCCGTCGGACCTGAAATACATCATGTGCCCGCCCTCGACGACATCGAGACGGATAGGCTTGGCATCGGCGAGCGATGGGATCTGGTTCACCAGGTAGCGCGAGGCGAGGTAAGGCGTGACCAGGTCGGTGTAGCCGTTGACGATCACGACACCAAGCGAAGGGTTCAGTGAGCGTGCGCGCTGCAGATCGTCCATCACTCCGGCATAGCCTTGCCGCGAGGCGCTGGTCCCGTAATCCCATTTGTGGCTGATTTCGCCATTGAGCAGCCGATAGCTGACATCGGTGCGGAAACTCAATTCGTCACGGATGTAGCCGACGAAAGCCGACGTCAGCGCCGGCACGCTGCGGTCGAGCACCGGATCCGGGCCGGCGATGCGGGCGCTCTCAGGCGCGATATCGGCTGTGCCGATCGTGGCGTCATAGGGGCTGAGCACCTTGCCGCTGGCACGGGCGAACTCCCTTGCGAACAGGCTGGTGGGGATGCGAGCGGAGTTCCGTTGCACCAAATCGAGTGGCAGGCCGGTGATCTCAGCGACGCGCTGGCTCGCCAGCCGCCTGCCTTGCTCCAGTCCGCTGGTGATTGCCGTAAGGTAATCGCCCATCGCATAATGTTCGACTTCGGCCAGCTTCTCCCGCAATGCATCGCCGCTGACGCCTTCGGTGCGTAGCCGCACCGCCGCCAGTGACGGCAGTTCGAGCGCCCAATGCAGCGGCTCGAATTCGTCGGGCTGCACCAGCGTGAACTCCAGCGCTGGCGAGATCAGCACGATGCCGCTCGGACTGACGCCGATATCTTCCTGCAATGTCCTGGCGAGCAGCGCCGCGCGGAACCCGCCATAGCTTTCGCCGGCGAGGAACAGCGGCGACCCGGTGCGGCCGTTCTGCGCGAGATAGAGCCGGATGAAGGCGCCAATCGAGCTGGCATCCTGGTTGACGCCCCAGAAATCGCGCGTGTCCTGCCCCGGTGCCTCGCGGCTGTAGCCGGTCCCCACCGGATCGACGAAGACGAGATCCGTCATGTCGAGCCAGCTGTCCGGATTGTCGATCAGTCTTTGCGGTGAGGGCAGGAGTTCGCCATCGGCTCCCGTCGCGATTATCCGTGGACCGAGTGCGCCGAGATGCAGATAGGCGGACGCTGCTCCAGGGCCGCCATTGAACACGAAGGTGATCGGCCGATGCGGGTCTTTGGCCACGCTCGCCAGCGGCTCCAGCGTGTAGGCGACGTAGAAG
>NZ_RZPQ01000995.1:0-1739 GCF_003999135.1 Mesorhizobium sp. M7A.F.Ca.CA.004.06.1.1
GTGTTGTAGTTCGCCGTCTGGACGATGGTCGGCTCGCCTGCCTCGGAATTGGCGTCGAGCACGATCGAAAAGCGCGCATTGGTGCCGCCGATGTCGCCGATCAGGATCGGAAACCGCAGCAAAGTGTCGTCGTCGCCTGTGCGTGGCATGCTCTCGTCCGTCTCCGGCGCCCCCGACGGCATCTGGCCGTTCTTCCGTTGACTAGCGCATGGGTTTGAAAAGGGAAACGGTTTTCGATCCCGGCGGCGCGCTGAGGCCGGCTCTGCGGCCAAACCGCCACGGTTTCGCAAAAATGAGGCGCTGAACCGATTGAGCCTGCCTATAAGGCTGTAAGCTATAAGCCGTGATCGTCAGTTTCCAGGCGGCCGCGGTCGCGGCAGCGGCACGCCGATCTCGGGCGTCGCCGTGAAGGCGTTCACCGTGCTTGGCAAGCCGGCGGCGGCCGGGGTGGCGGGCAATGACGGCGTTTCGGGTTCGGGCGCGGCGGCCGCGACCGGCACGCCGCCGCCATGGTAGGTCGCCGCCTCGGCCGAGTCCGGCCCCGGCGCGTCGAGCACCGCGCGGCATTCGCCCGGCAGGTTCGCCATCGTCATCAGGTCGCGGGCCTTGGGCGCATCCGGGTTCTTGTTGGGGCGCCAGGGCTCCTGCGTGAACCACCAGGCCAGCGGCTTGCCGCAACCGTCATCGTCCGGCGTCGCCTCCTGCGCCTTGCAGCCGGGCGATCCGGGCTGACAGCCGATGCGCATGTGGAAATGATAGTCGTGGCCCCAGAACGGCCTGACCTTGCGCAGCCAGAAGCGGTCGCCCTTGACGGTGTCGCAGAGCTTTTTCTTGATGCCCGGATTGACCAGGATGCGCTCGACCTGGCCGTAGCTCGCCGCCCGCTTCAGAAGCCTTGTGTGCGCTGGCGTCCACAGCGCGTCCTTCACCAGATGGGTCTTCTCATCGACCATCAAGGTGGCGCTCATCGATTCGCGCTGCGCCATCGACAGCGGGCGGCTGGGCATCGGCGTCAGCCAGATGTCGGCGTCGAGCCCGATCTGGTGCGAGGCATGTCCTGTCAGCATCGGGCCGCCGCGCGGCTGCGAAATGTCGCCGATCAGCAGGCCTGGCCAACCATCGGCCGCTGCGTCGCGCGACAATTTCTCGACTACCGCGATCATCGCCGGATGGCCCCAGCGGCGGTTGCGCGACGGCCGCATCACCTGCCAGGTCGGACCGTCCAAGGGAATGGCGACGCCGCCGGCAAAACAGCCCTTGGAATAGAAGCCAATCGACCGCGCCGCGGTCGCGGCCGGCAGTTTCTTGGCGCCGAACAGGTCTTTTGCCCGCTCCTCGGCGGTCGCCGGCTGAACGGCTGAGCCAAGCACGGCAAGCAGGCCGAGCGCAGCGGCCAACAGGGGCGTTTTGCCTAGAGATAGCCTCATCGCTGTCTTCATGAACCCGGTTCTCCACCGCAATCCCAAGGCCGAATCATAGCACGCCGCGCCCGCGGCTTCGATCGTCAGCGCTTCATCGGGCTGCGCGCTTCGCCGTCACGCCAATCGCCGCTTGCCCACATATGATCGAAGGCGGCGCGGTAGTCTGGAAACCGCAGGGAATAACCCGCCGCCTTGATCGCCGCGTTGGCGACACGCTTGTTCTCGCCATAGAAGGACCGCGCCATGGGCGAAAGTTGGGCGGCGTCGAAGGGAATTTCGGGCGGCGGTTCGATACCCATTAGCGAAGCGGCATAGGCG
>NZ_RZPQ01000996.1:0-1732 GCF_003999135.1 Mesorhizobium sp. M7A.F.Ca.CA.004.06.1.1
GCCCATAGGCGGGATTCCAGTCGGCGCGGACATTGCCCTGGACGCCGATGATGTCGACGGCGCCGGCAAGCCCGGCCAGCCCGGCCGAAATGGCGAAGACGGCGACGGTCAGGCCGGGGACACCGAGTCCCGAGTGAACCGCCGCGCGTGGATTGGCGCCGACGATCCTCAGCTTCAGCCCGAACGCCGTGCGCGTCATCACCAGATGCACGATGACGATCGCCGCCAGCCCAAGCAGCAAGCCGCTGGTGATGGTCGTTTCGAACAGGCGCGGCAACCGGTCTTCCACCGGCAGCGTACGGGTCTGCGGCACGGTCGTGTTGGGGTCGCGAAACGCCAGCTTGACCAGCACATTGGCGAGCGAGGTGCCGAGGAACGTCATCATCAGCGTGGTGATGATCTCGTTGACGCCCTGATAGGCACGCAGCAGGGCCGGCACCAGCGACCAGATCATCGCCACCACCATGGCGATGAGGAACGAGCAGACCAGCGCCAGCCAGGCTGGCATGACCTGCACGAACATAGGAGCGCTGGCCGCCGCCGTCACCGCGCCGAGCAGGAACTGGCCGTCGCCGCCGAGATTCCACATGCCGGCGCGAAAGGCCACGATCAGGCCGGCGGCAAGAAACAGCAGCGGCGCCATGCGCGTCAGCGTCTGCTGGATGCCGAGCGGCGAGAACAGTCCTTTCTCCAGCACGAAGCCGTAGTAGGCGAGCGGGTCGACGCCGACCGCAAGCAGGATACAGCCGGCTATGACGAGAGCGATGAGGATCGGGCCGAGCGTCATCAGCAGCCGATGCGCGATGTCGCGGCGCGTCCTTGCCCCGCTCGTGGCATCGAGTGCGGTGGCACTGACCGTGGGTGCGGTGTCGATGCTCATGCGGCAAGTCCGATCATCAGGCGACCGACCTTGGTGCGGGCATCGTCGGCATTCTCGACGGTGCCGACCAAAGCTCCGTCGGCGATGACGGCGATGCGGTCGCACATGCCAAGCAATTCCTCGAGGTCGGTGGAGATCAGCAGCACCGCAAGGCCACGCGCCGCCGTGTCGCGAATGCGCTGGCGCGACGCCAAAGTGTTGGCGAGATCGAGCCCGTAGGTCGGCTTGTTGAAGATCACCACCTTGGCGCCCTCAGCCAGTTCCCGTGCCAGAAGCACCTTCTGGATGTTGCCGCCGGACAGCCGCGCGACAGGCGTCTTCAGGCTCGGCGTACGCACGTCATATTCGCGCACGAGCTGGGCGGCGCGCTTGTCGATCTCCGCGCGCTGCTCGACGCCGTTGCGCCAGAACGGGGCCGCGCCGACCTGCTTGAGGAAGAAGTTGATCGAGACCGGGAAGGTTCCGACAGTGCCCTCGCCCAGCCGGTCGTCGGTCAGGTAGCGAAGGCCGCGCCGGCGGCGCTCGCCGACGCTCAGCGTCTCGATGGCGGCGCCGTCCAGCCGTATCGAGCCGCCGGCAGCTGTACGCTGGCCGGCCAGCGCTTCCGCCAGTTGCTTCTGGCCGTTGCCGTCGATGCCGGCAATGCCCAGGATCTCGCCCGGGCGGATGTCGAAGGAGATCGACGACAGGCCCGGCGCATTGTCCGTCGGCGCGACCGCCAGATCTGCGACCTGAAGCAGCGGGGCCGCTTCTGCTCGGGCAGTGCGGACCGGACGCTCGACGGCTTCCGGATCATCCTTCTGCTTGCCGAACATCAATTCCACGATCTCCGAGACGATCTCCTGTTCGCCC
>NZ_RZPQ01000997.1:0-1731 GCF_003999135.1 Mesorhizobium sp. M7A.F.Ca.CA.004.06.1.1
ACAAGGTGCTGCATGCGGCGCTGGAGATTCGGCCGGGCCGGTCGGTCATCGTCGCCGAGGGTGACAGTTTCCCCACCGACCTGTACATCGCCGAAGGCGTGGCCTCGACACGGGACGGCGTCCTGCTGCGCCTCGCGGGCGTCGACGCGCCCACTATCGAAGAGCTGATCAACGAAAACGTCGCGGTGGTGCTGGTCAACCACGTCAACTACAAATCGGGTGAACTGCGCGACATGGCGGCGCTGACGCGCAAGGCTCATGCGGCCGGAGCGCTGATCGTCTGGGATCTATGCCACACCGCCGGCGCCCTGCCCGTCGAGCTCGATCACGCAAATGCCGATTTCGCCATCGGCTGCACTTACAAGTACCTCAACGGCGGTCCGGGCGCACCGGCCTTCATCTATGCCGCGCAGCGCCATCACGGCGATATCAGCCAGCCGCTCAGCGGCTGGTGGGGCCATGCGCGGCCCTTTGCCTTCGAACGGGGGTATGTTGCCGGCACCGGTATCCGCCGCTTTCTGTGCGGCACCCAGCCGGTCCTGTCGATGCGGGCGCTCAAAGGCGCGCTTGCCATCTGGAACGACGTCGACATGGCGGCATTGCGAAAAAAGAGCGTCGCGCTGACGGAACTGTTCATCCAGCTCGTCGAAGCAAAGTGCGGCGCCTATGGCCTCACGCTGGAGACCACCCGCGACGCGACCAGGCGCGGCAGCCAGGTGTCGTTCCTTCACGATCACGGCTATCAAATCATGCGGGCGCTGATCGAGCGCGGCGTCATCGGTGATTTTCGCGCGCCATCGACCATCCGTTTCGGCTTCACGCCCCTCTATATCGGCTACAAGGATGTGTGGCTGGCGGTTCAAGTGCTAGAAGACATTCTGCGCACGGGCGCATGGAAGGACCAGCGTTTCGCCGTCAAGGAAGCCGTTACCTGACGCAACGATCCCCGCGATTTGCCGTCGCCGCCCTCACTGCCCGGCAGATGACGGAGGGCTGATTCCAGCCACAAATGCCAACAGACGTTGGCGTTTTGGCTCCGTTTCGTTCACGGCAAACGAACGTCCCGAAGATTGATAGCGTCCCTTGTGGAGGTCGATCGGCAGATGATGCCAAGCCTTGGGTCGAGGATGAGCCACAGGTCATTAACCATAATGGTTTCAATGTGAGCAGGCGCATTGCCGTGGTTGGCGCCTGTCGATCGCGACCCGCTGGCAAGCCCAAATAATTTCAGCAGCCTTAACAAATTCATTAAACTTTAAACGGTTGCAGAACACAACTGGAACAGATAGTGTTTGTTCTGGGTTTGTTTTTCGATTCTGGTTTCAGGTAATCTGGGGGCCGCCATGCTGACACGCAAGCAACATGAACTGCTGATGTTCATCCATGAACGCCTGAAGGAGAGCGGCATTCCGCCATCCTTCGACGAGATGAAGGAGGCGCTCGACCTTGCCTCCAAATCCGGGATTCATCGGCTGATCACCGCACTTGAGGAGCGCGGCTTTATTCGCCGGTTGCCCAACCGGGCACGCGCGCTGGAAGTGCTGCGATTGCCGGACTCGATCGCGCCCGGCCTCAACGCGGCAAAGAAGTTTTCGCCAAGCGTCATCCAGGGCAGTCTCGGTCAGGGTGGTGCCCTTGGCCGGCAGATCAAGCCGGCGCCTTCGCGGATGCCCTCGCCCGGCAATGATGACGATGCGGTCTCCGCCGTGTCGATACCGGTCATGGGCCGTA
>NZ_RZPQ01000998.1:0-1728 GCF_003999135.1 Mesorhizobium sp. M7A.F.Ca.CA.004.06.1.1
GCACGGTAAACAGCGCCGAGCTGTCGACATCGGTCGCATTGAGATCGCCCGCAGCCGTGGCATCGCCTGGCGTGCCGTTGGCGACACCGCTCCTTTCCGTCACCGAGGTGTCTTCGGCACCATTGACAGTGATCACCGCGGCGTCGTTGATGCCGGTGAACTGAATGGTAGCCGTGGCCCAGCTTAGCGTGCCATTGCCGAGTTGAATGGCGTAGGTCACTCTGTCGGTGAGAATCTGCCCCTGCCCAAGTGCCTGCACCTGGGCGTCGATATCTGCCTTGTTGTAGTGGATCGTACCATCGGCGCTTATCCAGATGCGAGCGCCTAGAAAGCTCGTATTGGCGGTCGCTGGGAGCGCGGCGAGCGCTGCACTATCACTTGAGTATGTGATGTCGCGCGCCAGTAGATCTGTCGGTGCGTATATCTTCGTCGCTGTCGTAAGACTGTCTGCGTTGTCGATAGAATACAGCTGTGTGGCCGCTCCTCCCAGATCGTTCGCCAATACATTCAGGATCAAGACGCCAGTGGCATCTTCCGAAAAGGCAAGAAGATCGTCCTTCGCTTGCGGCGTGTTCGAGAACGACGTCGTGGTGCCGCCGGCACCGGTGACCTGAGTAGCCATTTTCAACCCCCCTTTGTTTAAGAACAGACGCCCCAAATCTGTTCTATTGACGGTCCGGCACGTTCCGCTGCCACCAGATGAAGAATAGCGCGGACCGGCATGCGAATTCGGGCAGGCATCAATTGGCAGAGCCATCCAGACGAGCCACCGCGCTACGAACAGCCGGCTTAAGCGGACCGTTCGCGGGCGGATGATGGCTCAATAACTGTGGCTGCGACGGCTTTGGCAGCCGCGCCCGTTCTCCCTACCCCAATTGCGTCATCCAAACTCGCGAGCACGAGATTTAGAATACGCTTATATTAGGAGATTATTAACTCTATGCGCGAGGAAGCGCAACGTCCGTGTTTGCAAGACAGTTAATTAGTCAAGATCAAAGCAGAGCCACAACAGCCCGAACGGTTGCGGCATTGAGCCAGGAGCGGATCGGCAGCGTTCAGACACGGATTTTAAGAAGCGGTTCTTCGGAACTTGACAGACGTCGACTTGACCTGACCAATCCGGCCCTTCAGGCCGGAAACAAGAAGGCCGAGCCGGGATCAAAAAAGATGCGCTTGCCTGATGTTGCGGGGCTGTCTGCTCCCTCGGCGTCAGAGGTTGGCCTGACATCGATTTCCTCGCCGGCGGCCGTGCGCGCCACGACGCGCCGGCGGTCGCCGAAGAACGCCGTATCGATGATCTCGACGGCAAGCGCCGCGCTCGTGGGGCCAGGCGCGAGGCGGAAGGCTTCCGGGCGCACCATCAGCCGGACCCTCTGACCCTGGCCGAAGGACGTTGTCGTTTTGATACCGGTCACGATTGAGCCCTCGGCCAGGCGGATCGTGGATACGCCACGCGCGGTTTGCAAATGCTCAGCCGGCAGAAAATTCGAGTTGCCGATGAAGCCGGCAACAAATTCGCTCGCCGGCCGGAGGTAAAGATCCTCGCCGGTGCCGATCTGTTCGATGCGGCCTTCCCTGAACAGCGCGATTCGATCGGATAGGTGCAGCGCCTCCTCCTGATCGTGCGTGACATAGAGGATGGTGACGCCTGTCTCCCGGTGGATGCGGCGGATCTCGGCCTGGATTTCCTGGCGCAGCTTTTTGTCAAGCGCCGATAGCGGCTCGGCC
>NZ_RZPQ01000999.1:0-1727 GCF_003999135.1 Mesorhizobium sp. M7A.F.Ca.CA.004.06.1.1
GAGCACGCAGGTGTGCATTGCGTAGCCATGGCCGTACTCCACCAGCCTGCCGCGATGGCTGCGATAGCCGGGCACGAAATGGAACTGGATGTCGGGAATGCCGTTCGCATACTTCGTCCGGGCAAAGCCGCCGGCTTCGACGTAGTTGGTGGTGAGCATGCCCTTGCGGCCGGCAAAATACCGGAAGGGCGCAGCCAGCACGCGGGGCAGGTTGGGCAGCGACAGGCCGAGCGTCTTCGTGCTCGAGGAGCGGACCGTGATCATGCCGTCGATATGGTCCTGAAGGTTCTTGCCCACGCCCGGCAGATCGACAACCGGCTTTATACCGATCGCCTGCAGCTCGGCGGCTGCGCCGATGCCGGACGCCAGCAAGATCTTCGGTGAATTGATCGCCCCGGCCGAAAGCACGATTTCGCGGCGGGCCGACAGCGTCTTCTGCTCGCCCTTGTACCGCACCCGTACCCCTGTCGCGCGTTCCTCGGCTATATCGAGGTCGATCACTTCGCATTCGCTGAGGATTGTGAGATTCTTGCGATCGAGCACCGGGCGCATGAAGGCGGTGAAACTGCTGAAGCGCTGGCCGCGATCCTGGGTGACATTGTAGATGCCGAGGCCGAACTGGCTTTCGGCATTGAAGTCGCTGTTGGCCGGAAGACCGGCATTGTTGCCGGCCTTGACGAACATCGACGACAGCACATTCGGATCGCGCGGCTTGTCGACCAGCAGTTCCCCGCCTGTACCGTGGTAGTGCGGGTCCTGGCCAAGCAGGTTGCGCTCGAGCTTCTTGAAGACGGGAAGCACGTCGCTGAATGCCCAGCCTGCGCAGCCGAGTCGCGACCACTCGTCATAGTCCTGCGCGGCGCCCCTGATGTAGACCATCGAGTTGATGGAACTGGAGCCGCCCAGCGCCTTGCCGCGATTGACCGGAATCCTGCGGCCGTTGAGGTTGGGCTGAGGCACGCCGACATAGCAGTAGTCATAGTTCGGATTGCCGTAGAGCGAGAGGATGCCGGCAGGCACCTTGACCCGCAGGCCGCTGTCGCTGCCGCCGGCTTCGATCAGGCACACTTTGTGGGACGGGTTGGCGCTCAGGCGATTGGCAAGGACACAACCGGCCGAGCCTGCGCCGATGACGATGTAGTCGTAGTCAAGATTTTCGGTCTGCATGGCCAGCCCCTTTGAGAATGGAGATGCCGGGGCGGCGCGCGCCCCGGCTGAGCGGCTCATTGCAGAAGCTGCGTCCAGACCTTGGTGACGAGTTCCTGCGCCGCCGGCGAGCAGGCCTGGCCCATCTTGACGGGAACGGTCGGGAACAGCTCCGGAGCGTTCTCCTTGTTGTAGAGCGCCTTGCTCTCGTCGATCTTCACCGGCGAAGAGTGGCCGTAATAATTGTACTGCGCCGTCGCGTTGTCGATCTGGGTCATGAAATCGATGAACTTCTTGGCGTTCTCGATATTGGTCGCGCCCTTCGGCACGACATAGGAATCCAGCCAGCCGACCAGACCTTCTTTCGGCATCGCGTATTCGACATTGGCCTTGTCGTTGCGGCGAAGCCTCATGGTGTTGCCGTCCCACCAGAAATGGGCGGCAACCTCGCCGCTGCCGATGCGGTTTTCGATGTTGTCGCTGGAATAGGCCGCCACGAATGGCTTCTGCGCCAGCAAGAGGTCGAGCACGCGCTTCATCTCCTGCGGGTCTTCGCTGCAATATTTGATGCCGAGATAGTT
>NZ_RZPQ01000099.1:0-12202 GCF_003999135.1 Mesorhizobium sp. M7A.F.Ca.CA.004.06.1.1
GCCCTGAGGAGCGGACTTCTCTACGTCGCCCGACGAATTGAGCAGCTTCTCGACGAGGCCACCGCTGTTGCGGACCGAGCTCGTATGCGCGCTGTCAACCGAAGTAACCGCAGGCTGGTTGGCGCCGTTGGAGCCAAAGTTGTCGCTGCCGGCGAAAGCACTGCCGGTGATGGCCAGAACGGCGGCGGCAGCAATAAGGATCTTGTTCATTTTAGTCTCCTGAATTCTGGATTTCGCCAGACGGCAGGCACAGCTGCCGTCGCTTGCGAAATTGGTTTTAGCGACCGAAGAGGTTACGATCGCTGCCCTGAGCGGGTGTCTGGGCAGCCGGTTCCGAGGTCTTGGTGGAAGCCGTGTACGACTGGTCCACAGCGGCGGCAGGCTGGTTGGCGCCGTTCGAACCGTAGTTGTCGCTGCCCGCGAAAGCGCTGCCGGTGATGGCCAGAACGGCGGCGGCAGCAATGAGGATCTTGTTCATCTTAAATACTCCTGAATGTCTGAATTTCGAATGTCTGAATTTCGCCAGGGCAGCGGGCGAGCCCGCCGTCGACTGGGAATCGGCTGTTAGTTGTTGCCGAAGAGGTTGTGGTCAGCACCCTGGGCAGGCGCCTGAGCAGCCGGTTCCGACTTCTTGGTCGAAGCGGTGTACGAGCTGTCGACAGCAGTGGCTGCCGCGGCGTTCGAACCGTAGTGGTCGCTACCAGCGAAGGCGCTGCCGGAAATGGCCAGAAGGGCTGCGGCAGTGAGAATGATCTTTTTCATTTTTGTACTCCAGTATCGTCTTTTTCCGTCCGTCTAGCGGCGTGTCTTGGAAATGAAATCGCGTCGTTCGGACAGCCCCGATGTGGGAGGGCAACCCCGCCTTTTCCAATCACGAAGTTGTTCCGTGTGGACCATGAATCCACACCTTGAAATTGTGCCAGGGGAATCTAGAGATACATTTTTCCTCTCTATATCAGCATGTTAAGTTTAACCATCCGATGGATCACTGACTGTTTCAAAGGCCCGGCGTTCACACCGTCCTGCACGCACCGTCAACAGAAACGAACCGTTCGGTTCGATTTTAGGTCAAGCTAATAGTCACTTTTCGAAACCGTTAACCTTTTTTGACCCCCGCCAAGGGTCGGACTCGGGAAGATCGCAGCCGGCAAATGGCCGCCCGGGAGGCGGGATTTCGGCCCGCGACGATCTGCGGTGACGTTTCGCATGCCGTGTCGCGCCGCATGGATACGATGTCGTTTTCATGCCGACGGCGCGCCAGCGATCGTGGTTAGATCATACCCATCTCAGGTGCCGCTTCGTGACGACGAGGCGGAGAATTGGGAAGCCGGTCAGAATCCGGCGCTGCCCCCGCAACGGTGGTGGAGTTCAAGTCGCAACGGGAGACCACTGGGCAACTGCCTGGGAAGGTGTCGCGATGGTCCGCAAGGACAACTCCAGAGCCCGGAAACCAGCCCGAGATTTTTAGACTCGACTGATCGCGGTGGGCGGTCAAGAGGTGGATAGCGCTTCCGGCACCTAGCCGGCCTGCGTTTCAATCCTTCCTCCATCACCACCAGTTCAGTCCTTAGAAACGAGGACAGGACATGGATACCCGCAACGACATGCTGAGGCTCCTGAAGGGGCGCCGGCAAGGCTTTTCGCTGGAGCAGCCCTTCTACACCGATCCAGACTACTTCAAGCTCGACATGGAGCTGATCTGGTATCGCGACTGGCTGTTCATCGGCCATGATTGCGAACTGCCGAAGCCGGGCAGCTACATCACCGTGCAGATCGGCGACTATCCGGTCGTCCTTGTCCGCGACCAGCAAGGCAAGATCAACGCCTTCCACAATTCCTGCCGCCATCGCGGCAGCCGCGTGTGCAACGCGGAAAAGGGTACGGCGGCAAAGCTCGTCTGCCCCTATCATCAGTGGACCTATGAGCTGGACGGCCGCCTGCTGTTTGCCCGCCAGATGGCCGACGGTTTCGACAAGAGTGATTTCGGCCTGAAGCCGGTCGCCTGCGAGAGCGTCGGCGGCTACATCTTCATCTGCCTGGCCAAGGAGCCGGCGGATTTCGCGCCGATGCGGGCGATGATCGAACCTTATCTTTTGCCGCACCGTTTGCGTGAGGCAAAGATCGCCTTTGAGAGCACGATCATCGAGAAGGGCAACTGGAAGCTGGTCTGGGAAAACAACCGCGAGTGCTACCACTGCGTCGCCAATCACCCTGAGCTGTGCAAGACCTTCCCCGAGGCGCCGACCGTGACCGGCGTCAACGGCGCCGACAGCGACCCCGAGATGGTCGCGCACTGGGCCAGATGCGAGGCATCAGGCTTGCCGAGCAAATTCCGCATCGATCCGGCAGGGCAGTACCGCGCCACCCGCGCGCCGCTGCTGCGCGATGCCGTCAGCTACACCATGACGGGAAAACGGGCGGTGAAGAAGAACCTGTCCGACAGCGTTTCAACCGACCGCATCGGCTCCTTGCTGCTTTATCATTATCCGACAACCTGGAACCATATCCTCGGCGACCATGCCGTCACCTTCCGCGTGCTGCCGATCAGTGCCACGGAAACCGCGGTGACGACGAAATGGCTCGTCCACAAGGATGCGGTCGAAGGCGTCGACTACGACCTCGCTGAGCTCACCCATGTCTGGACCGAGACCAACGACCAGGACCGCCGCATCGTCGAGGAAAACGCCTTCGGCATCCTGTCGCCGGCCTACGAACCAGGCCCCTATTCGGAGCTGCATGAGGGCGGCGTGATCCAGTTCGTCGAGTGGTACACGTCGTTCATCGGGCCGCGCCTTGCCGAAGGCGGCCGGCCGGCCCTGCGCAGCGTCGCCTAGCCCAGGGGACAAGAGGATGAATGCGATGACGGACCTTGGCCTCTATCGCCATCTCGACCAGATGACGCCCTGGAACGACCGGCTGCAGGTGCTGGAAGTGATCGGCGTCAGCGACGAAGCGCCGGACGTGAAGACCTTCACCTTCCGCTCCGACAACCAGACCTGGTTCCGCTACAAGCCGGGCCAGTTCGTGACGCTGGAACTGCCGACATTGGACGGGCCGCTGATGCGCACCTACACGCTGTCGTCCTCGCCGTCGCGGCCATTCTCGATCGCGGTGACGGTCAAGGCGCAGGCGGGCAGCACCGGCACGCGCTGGATGTTCGACCATCTGACGCCGGGCTCGCACGTCAAGGCCTATGGGCCGACCGGTGATTTTTCGCTGCATAGCCACCCGGCGGCCAAATATCTGTTCATTTCGGCGGGCTCCGGCGTGACGCCGATGATGTCGATGCTGCGCTGGTTGAACGACTGTGCGCCATGGACAGATGTCGGCTTCGTCAACTGTGCGCGCCGCCCGGAAGAGATCATTTTCCGCAAGGAACTCGAGCTGCTCGGCAGCCGCATGCCCGGCCTGTCGCTCGGCTTCATGATCGAGGAGCGGTCGAGCCGCGAGGGCTGGTTCGGCCATATGGGCCGCATCGACGCGATCCGGCTGCCATTGCTGGCGCCCGATTTCCGCGAGCGCGAGATTTTCTGCTGCGGCCCCGATCCCTTCATGCGCGCCGTGCGCGGCATGCTGGACGCCGCCGGCTTCGACATGGCGAAATACCATCAGGAAAGCTTTGCTGCGCCTGCCGTGGAGGAAATCCCGGCGCCGTTCTCGCCGCCGGCGGAGGACGGCGCTGCTGCTGCCGTCGAGGCCGTGACACCGATCCGGTTTTCGCTTTCCGATGTCGATGCCGAATGCGTCGCCGGCCAGACCGTGCTGCAGACGGCACGCGCCTCTGGGGTGCGGATTCCCGCCGCCTGCGAGTTCGGCCTGTGCGGCACCTGCAAGGTGAGGAAGGTCGCGGGCGATGTCGAGATGAGTCACAATGGCGGCATCCTCGATCACGAAATCGAGGACGGCTTTATCCTCGCCTGTTGCTCGAAGCCGCTTTCTGCGCTTGAAATCGAAGCGTGACCGGCTGCGCTCGCCCCCGAGCCTGCGCCATCTTGCCAAAAACCCTGCAAATGGTTAGACGCCTGCAACGGTGGGGTTGACCGTAGGCCCGAAGATCATCTCCGCGGCCTGCTCGGCGGGGGAGCAAACATGCGACAATCCGGCATCTATGCCATTGCCAGCAAGGATATCGTCTTTGAATCCTTCGACGGCGAAGCCGTCGTTCTTGACCTGACCACGGGTAAATATTTCGGCTTCTCTGATTCAGGCAGCAGACTTTGGGATGCACTGTCGTCCGGCGTGCCTGCCTCCGAACTGGTCGGCGCCGCGACCGGCATTGGCGCCCTCGATGCCGCCGCGATTGACGGCTTTGTTTCACAATTGCTCGAATTCGGTTTGCTGGCGGCCGTAACCGATGGCGTGGCAAGACCGGCTCCAAGCGAATTGCTGGCTCAGCTCGCCGCTGCCAGAGAGCCCCTGAAGGTCGACATCCATGACGATCTCGCCGATCTCATTGTCGTCGATCCCATCCACGAGGTCGAGGAGCCCCTCGGCTGGCCCGCGGTGAAGCAGGCCAACTGAAGCGCCCATCAGGTTCTCGTTGCCGGGCAGCTCCGGAACAGGCAGACCCATGCCGAACGTCACTCTCGAAAACTTGGTTGACTACGCACGCCATGTCCTGGCGCAAGCAGAAAGCAGCGCCGCGCATTATCCGCTGACCTGCAAGGCGAGCTTGCCGCATCTGGATCTGACCGCGCATGTCAGCGTCGGCGCATTGGCGGATGCCGTCGCTCATGGCCTTGTCACGGCTCCGGGCAACCGAACGCCTGCCGACAGCTGCCGCGTCTTCGTCGCACATCCCGGCATAGACGGCATCGCGGCACCGGTCAGTTGGGGCCAGGGGCCCTTCACGCAGCATGGCTTCGCCACCCGGCTGGCGGAGGCCGGATTGCGCGGCAACCATTTTCACGACCTGGATTTCTGGCAGTTCTATGATCCGCAACGTCGCGTTGGCGTGCAATTGATGGCTTCGGCCGATGCCTTTCCACCGTGGGAGCCGGGAGCGCCGCTGCGGGCTTTCCTGCATTGGGAATATGCGGCACGCGGCATGCGGCTGGCCCATGCGGGGACGCTCGGGACTAAGGGCAGGGGCGTGCTGCTGGCCGGCGCGGGCGGGGCCGGGAAATCCGGAACCGTCGCCGCCGGCCTCCTCAACGGACTGGACAGCGTCGGCGACGACTATGTGCTGGTCGACCTCTCCAACGGCGTGACTGCCCGCCCACTGTTTTCAACACTCAAACAGGATCCCCAGGGGTTCGTTCGGCTTGGGCTGAAGCATCGGCTGAAAGCGCATGGTCCGCTCAACTGGCAAGGCAAGCATGCTTTTCACATTGATGACATCGCGCCTCGGCCGGTGCCCGAAACTCTGGACATCATCGCGCTGCTGGTGCCACATATCGGCGGAGGCGAGGCAAGTTCGATCGTGCCGGTGTCGCGCAGGGATGCCATGATTGCCTTGGCGCCGTCGGGCATAGCGCAGATGCCGGGCGAGCGGGAGAGCGGCTTTCGCTTCTTCAGCGACCTGACCCGCCTGCTGCCGTGCTATCGTCTGTCGCTGGGGACGCAGCCACAGGAGATAGCCGGTACGATTGCGGACTTTCTCACGCGGGGCGCTTCGTGAAACTGAGCGTGATAATGCCCGTCTACAACCGTGAGCGCTATGTCGTTTCGGCATTGCGCTCGCTGGTGCGGCAGCGGGACGCCGCCGATCTCGACATCATCGTCATCGACGACGGCTCGACCGACGGCTCTGCTGAGGCCGTGCGCTCGATGATGCGCGAAAACGCCTGCATCCGACTGTTCCAGCAATCCAACATGGGCGTAGCCAGGGCGCGCAACACCGGGCTGCGGCAACTGCCGCCGGATGCGGAGTTCGTTTCGTTTCTGGATTCTGACGACATCTCGCTGGCCGGACGGTTCAAGAAGGACCTCGCGCGCTTCAGAGCAGACCCCGGACTCGAGCTGACCTACTCGCTGATGACGCTGGTCGAGCGGATTGACGATGAGCGGCTGAAACCGGCAGTCGCCAGCCGCACGATGACACTTCGGGGAATTTCGCTGAGCGCCGCCGTGTTCAGCAGAGGGCTTGTCGACCGGACGGGCGAGTTCGATGAGGATTTCGAGCAGGCTGAGGATACCGACTATCTGCTGCGCGTTTTCGAGGCGGGACCGAACTACGAATTGTTGGACGCCGTCGCGATCTACTACCGACGCCATGCCGGAAATGTCACCAAGGAACATAGCGGCAGGGTCCGCAACCACTTGCGTGCAATCCACAAGTCGATGCGGCGGCGCAAGGCCGATCCGGCACGGCGAGAGGTCCAGGGAATCTTCGAATTGAAGAGTCCCACCGATTGGCGGATGCTATGATGCTCGACACCATCAAGTCGGATCAGCCAAGCCCGGAATGCTGCCGGAGACGCCCATGAAGCTGAGCGTCATCATGCCGGTCTACAATCGCGAACAATTCGTTGGCCTCGCGCTGCGCTCGCTGCTCAGGCAGCGCGAAGACATCGATCTCGACATCATCGTCATCGACGATGGGTCGACCGATGGTTCGGCAGCCGTCGTACGGTCGTTGATCGACGAGGCCCCGTGCATTCGTCTTTTCCAGCAGAGCAATGGCGGCGTCACAAAGGCGCGCAATGCCGGGCTGAAGCAGTTGCTGCCGCAGACCGGCCTGGTGTCGTTTCTCGATTCGGACGACATCTCCCCGACAGGGCGCTTCAAGGCGGATCTCGCCTGCTTCGGAGAAGATCCTGGCCTGGACCTGACCTATTCGCGCATGACGTTGGTCGACAAGATAGATGGCGAGACGCTGGAACCGGCCGCCGACAGCCACTCCATCACCGTGCGAGGGATCCACCTGTCCGCCGGGATCTTTGCGCGAAACCTCATCGAGCGCACCGGAGGTTTCGACGAGGATTTCAAACAGGCCGAGGACACCGACTATCTTTTGCGTATCTTTGAGAGCCAGACAAAATACGTTATGCCCGATACGGTGGCTCTCTACTACAGACGTCATCCCGGCAACATGACCAAGGAAGCCGATGTGCCCTTTCGCGAGTTCATGCGCGCCATTCACAAGTCGATGAAGCGTCGCAAGGCCGACCCCAGCTTGCGCCGGGTGGAGGGGATTTTCGACTTCAAGGATCTCGCGCAGTGGCGGTTCCTTTGATGGCAGGCTACGGCGTTGTCATTCCGGCTTTCAACGCGGCCGCCACCATCGGCGCTGCCCTGAACTCCGTTCTGGCCCAGACGGCAAAGGCGGAGGCCATCGTCGTGGTCGATGACGGTTCGACCGACGATACGGCTGCGGTGATCGAAGCGATGAACCTGCCGGTGACGGTGCTGCGACAGGACAATGCCGGACCTGGCAGCGCAACGACCCGCGGCATTGCGGCACTCTCGACGCCGCTCATCGCGACGCTCGATGCCGACGATTTGTGGCTGCCGGACAAGATCGAAAAGCAGCTGGTCCATCTCGACCGTCATCCCGGGACAACGGGCGTCTTTACGCATTGGCGGACGTTTCGCGGCGACAGCCCCGATTTGCCCGATGCGACCAGTGGAGCTGGCTGGTCGCGCACGACGATGATGATCCGCCAAGAGGTGGTGCAGAGCGTCGGTCCCATCATCGACCCACCAGGCGGTCGCGGCGAGATGATCGACTGGATCGCCCGGGTTCGTGAGGCAGGCTTTGCCCTTGCCATGCTCGACGACGTGCTTGCATTGCGCCGCATCCGTCCGGGCAGCCTTTCCTACGGCCGCGATCCGGCACGCGACCGGGGCTACCTCCAGGTCGCAAGGCTCGCCATGCAGCGGCGAGCCCAGAACAAGGCAGGTTCCAGTTGAACGCCACGCCCGTTCGCCGCATCGGCCGCCGCTTCCCGGACTATGGCTGGTCGTGGCCCACCGGCCAGCTGGACCTGTTGCTGAAGGCGGCGCTGCTCTCCGATGAGGACGCAGCCGCTGCCTGTGCCGCGCGCTGGCTGGACGAGAACGACATCGATCTCGTCTCGTTTCGAGAACATCGCCTGCTCGCCGCCATCTCCGACAGGTTCGGCAGGAAGCTGGCCGGGCATGCCGCCCATCCGCGCCTCGTCGGCCTGCAGAAGATGCTGTGGACGAAGTCGCGCATGGCGATGCGCGAGGCCGAGCCGGCGCTGAAGGCGATGGCCGACGGCGGCGCCGACATCATGCTGATAAAGGGCGCCAGCCGCATTGCCTTGAACGCGTCGGCGCAGCGTGGCCGGGTGGCGCATGATATCGACATATTGGTGCGCCCGCGCGACATGGCTGCCGTCTTCGACATCTTGCGCGATCGCGACTGGCAGATCGCCTCGGGCGTCAGCGCGCAATATCTGCGAACCCGGTTGGCGTCGCTGCGGTCGATGAACTTCTTCAAGGGCCGTTTCGGTGACATCGACCTGCACCAGCTCGGCTATGACGGGTCGCAGACGAGCGCGGAAGACGACCTGGCCATCTGGCAACGGGCGGTCCCGGCACAATTCAGCGGCGTCGCGGTCTTCGTGCCGTCGCCGGCCGATCGCATGGCCCTGGCCATCGCCCATGGCGGCCTCGACGCCCATACCCACAGCGACTGGCTTGTCGACTGCGCGGTCGCCATCCATGGCGAAGACGTCGATTGGGACACGTTCCTCGACATCGTCGGCAGACGCGGCCTGGCGGTTCCAGCGGCGGTGGCGTTATCCTATCTAACGTTCGAGATCGGCATTCCGGTGCCGGAACCGACAATGGCCAGAATCTTGGACATGGCCGACGGGGTTGGCCTGTCGCGTTGGTCGTCGGTTCTGCAAGCCAAGCCGCGCACGGATTTCGGCGGTCTTGTCTGGCTATCGCGCGGGCTTGCCAAGCAGTTGCGCCTGAAGCGGAAGAAGGGCCGGTTGCAGCAGGAGCCGCCCGCCACACCTTGGCGCGGCAGATCGGCCGCGCGCAAGCCTCAAGCAGCATCGGCGCCTTTGGTGTTTTCGCAGGCCATCGCCTGTCCGCAAACGACCGGCGACATGATGCTCGAAATCACCGTCAGGATCGGCGTTCCGCCGGTCCGGCGCCGCATCGAGATGGAGATCAATGACGGTGGCGAGCATATTGCCCGCCTGCGCGCCATGGCCATCAGCCGGTCCGGCAGGGAACGCGTGCTGCATTTTCGCGGCAAGGTGACTCTCGGCGGCGCGCGAGTTGCCTTGACGCTCGAGGCGCGACCATCGCGACAGTTTCGCGAGTGGAACGACGCGGCCACGGTGGCCGCCTATGGCGCCTTGCCTTTCCAGTTGCTGTCGGCGGATTTCTTTCCGGTCGGCTGAAGGAAGGCCCACCCGGCAGCTATAAGGCGTCGGGAGTGATCAGCCTCAAGGATGGGAAATAGGTCTGGTAGCGGCCGACATCACGGGTCAGAAGCGGAAGCTTGGTGACGGCGGCATGTGCGCCGATGAAGAAGTCAGGCAAGACGCCGGTCCTCGATCCTCCCGATCGGCGGTATTGCGTGAATACCTTTCCAGCAAGGAAAAGGGCGGCTCTTGGCATCGGAGCCATTTCGAGACCGGCCGCATCCAGAAATGCCTCAAGATCCTCGATTCTGATGTAGCGAACGGCAAGTTCTGCATAGACCGCATCATTGATCAACAATGGCCCATCGAGGCTTGCCGCCTCGAGTTGCGCGATCGACCAGCCCGCCCAATTGGGATCGTCCGTAACAAGGTCGAGCAGAACGTTGGTGTCGACGAACGTCACGCTCCGCCACGCGTCAGCGCCATGATAGCCTCGGTCGTGAGCCCCTCGCCGGCATGGCCGCGCAGATTGGCGAAGCGGCTCGCAGGCGGCTTTCTGTCAACCCGAGCCAACACCACGCTGCCATCGGCGGCGCGCCGGAAATCGACTCTGCTGCCCGGGACGATCCCCAGGAGGTCGCGGACGGGTTTGGGAATGGTCACTTGTCCCTTTGCCGTGACGGTGGTGGCCATCTTCACTCCTTGGTAATACCATATTCCGACAAGGTATTACCTCATCGGTCGATTTTCAAGGCTTGAAGCATCGTGTCTCTACCGAACCGCCAGAGTCCGTTCAAACTCCGTAGCGTTCGGTGCGAATGATTTCCGCTGCAACGCCGGCATTGATCAGCGCTTGGGCGGCCGCGGAAACGAAGGCGTTGGAGCCGCAGACGAAGGCGATGCCAGGCGGCTCCGGCAGCCGCGTCATGGCTTGAACCATCATCGCGACGTCTACCCGCCGCGCATAGTCGGCCGGGCGGCGTGCGGCTTCGCGCGTCAGTGTCAGCATCAGGTCGAAGCCGTCCTGGCGTTCGTCGAGGGCGATCAACTCGTGACGAAAGATCACTTCGTCCCAGACCCGGACCGAAAAGACCAGGACGACGGGCACCGCTGAATTATGCGCGGCGCGGTGGCGGAGCATCGACATCAAGGGCACGACGCCCGAACCGCCGCCGACCAGAACAAGCGGTCCACTCTCATCCTCCGGCCAGACGAAATGCCCGCCAAGCGGCCCGCGCAGTTCGATTTCATCGCCCACTGCCGCGACCTCGTGGAAGAAGGGCGAGACCTCGCCATCGTCGAGTTTTTCGATCGCCAGTTCGATTGCGCCGCTCGTTTCGGGCGCGGAGGCGATGGAATAGGAGCGGCGCGCCTGATAGCCGTCCGGCGCCGTCAGCCTGACGTCGACATGCTGCCCGGCGCGATAGGCGAAGGGCCGAGACGGCTGGAAAAAGAAGCTGGTGACACGCGGCGTGCGCTTTTCGATGCGGACGATGCCGGCTGTTTGCCAGGGCGACTGCACTGCCGCCGCATCGCTCATGGATCGTCCGTGTAGCGCTGCTCGCGCCATGGGTCGCCATAGATATGGTAGCCGCGCAATTCCCAGAAACCGGGCTCGTCTCGCGTGGTGAATTGCAGGCCGTTCAACCATTTGGCCGACTTCCAGAAATAAAGATGCGGCACCAGCAGCCTTGCCGGGCCGCCATGGTCCGGTGTGATCGGCTTGCCTTCGTAGAGCAGCGCCACCATGGCCTTGCCGGCGGTGAGGTCCTTGACCGGCACGTTGGTGGTGTAGCCGTCGAACGCGTGCGCCAGCGTGAAGCCGGTCGGCGGCTCCACACCCGCATCGGCAAGGATATCGTCGACCAGCACGCCCTGCCACGGCGTGTCGAACTTGGTCCATGCTGTCACGCAATGGATATCGCGTGTCATCTTGGTCATCGGCAGCGCGTTGAACTCGGTCCAGTTCCATTTCTTGATCGGGCGTGGCCCATGTTTCAGCGTGAAAGACCAATCCTCGGTACGCACGCGCGGCGTCGGACCGGCCGACAGCACCGGAAAACCCTGTTCCAGATATTGGCCCGGCGGGATGCGGGCATCGCCATCGGCTGGCGGGCGCCGTCCTGAAGAGAAACCTCGGGTGACCATAGCGGCAATCCCCATGCAATCAGGCCACTATCGGCCTGACGCAATGTTCTCGAAGATGCCGTGACGGGCAACCGAAATCTTGACGGGCGGAGACCGGCGGGACCGTCACCGATGGACCTGCCGCTCCGCGTTCCCGTCAACAGCAGTTCTCAGCCACTGGCAAAAGGCACCGCGATGTACATTTGAGCGTCGCCACGCTCGACCAGCAACAGGACCGATTTCCTGCCGGACTTGCCGGCCAAGGCGATCGCCTGGGTTACCTGCCTGGCGTTCTTGACCGGCACCTGATTGACGGCGACGATGATGTCGCCGGCCTGTATTCCGGAAGCGGCGGCCGCTTTGTCGGGGTTGACGCTGGCAACCACCGCGCCGTGCTGCTTGCCGGCTAGGTTCATCTGCTGGCGAATGTCGGGCGTTATATCCATCAAGCCGAGCCCTATCGCCGGAGCGCGCCCGGCGCTCGGCGCGTCGGACCCGTCGTCCAGCGACGCGGTCTTCGCATCGGCGCTGTTTTGGCCGACATCGACGGAAATCCGCATCGGCTTGCCTTTGCGCCAGACATCCACCGTTTCCCTGGCGCCCGGCGCGACATCGGCGACCGCCCGCGACAGGTCCTTGGGATCCTTCACGTCCTGCCCGGCAAAGCTGGTGATGACGTCACCCGTCTCGACGCCGGCCTTGGCCGCCGGCGAACCGTCGTTGACCTCTGAAACCAGCGCGCCGCCGGAATGGTCGAGCCCGATGGCGCTCGCGACATCGGGTGT
>NZ_RZPQ01000009.1:0-26672 GCF_003999135.1 Mesorhizobium sp. M7A.F.Ca.CA.004.06.1.1
GTCGCCGGAGATCATAGCCATATCGGAATGCCCGATCTCGCTTCCTGAGATCGTCGCTTCGCTTGATCGCTTGAAGGCGCTTGCCGAATTGGTCTGCGCAACCACCAAATCGTTCCGGCTAGCGGTCACCGTGACCGGTTCGGGTCTCGATGTCGCGGTTCACGAATCCGGCAAGCTGGGGGAGCATCAGCGCCGCATCGCTGCCAATTTCGTCATGGCGCAGGGCTTTGCCAGGCTGTCCATCGATGACGAGATCATCATCGAGCCGAAAAAGCCTGTTGTCATGTTCGGCAGCGTCGCTGTCGCCTTGCCCCCGGGCGCGTTCCTGCAGGCAACCGAGGCCGCCGAACAGGCGATGGCCGATATCGTCGGCGGACATCTGAAGCGTGCCAAGAAGGTGGCGGATCTTTTCGCCGGCTGCGGCAGTTTTGCTCTGCGTCTGGCCGCGAAGTCGGAAGTTCATGCGGTGGAGGGCGATGCGGCAGCCCTTTCGGCCCTCGACCGTGGATCGCGTTTCGCCACTGGCTTGAAGCGGGTGACGGGTGAACGCCGCGACCTGTTCCGCCGGCCGTTGACGTTCAAGGAATTGAATGCCTTCGACGGTGTGGTGTTCGATCCGCCGCGCGCCGGCGCCGAGGACCAGTCGAAGCAGATCGCCCGCTCGGATGTGCCGTACGTCGCCGCGGTGTCCTGCAATCCGGTGACGCTCGCGCGAGATTTGCGCATCCTCATCGACGGCGGCTACATCCTGAAAAGCGTGACGCCGATCGACCAGTTCCTGTGGTCGCCGCATGTTGAGGCCGTGGCGTTGCTGGAGAAGCCGAAGCGGAGGCGGTAGGTCGCTTGTGCTTGAGTTGCGCGTGAATTGGGCCTATTTTGATACCGTACGCATCAAACTATGCTAGGTAATCGTCATGAACTCCGCAGCCCTCGAAGTTCCGGCGTCACGCTTTGGCGAGGAACGGTCGCCTTACCTTTCGGCAAGGCGTGTCGCGGAACAGCTTGGTGTCAACCTGACCGAATTGGCCGGCCTGATCGGGGTCGCGCGCAACACACTTGCCGCCAAGGCCGGCGCGCGCAAGGTCGACGCCGCCCTCAGCCCGATCGTCCGCATCCTGTCGATGGCCGGTGAAATGGCCGGCGGCGAGCAACGTGCGGCGATCTGGTTTAAGCACCAGCCGATCCCCGGCTGGGCGGGAAAGACCGCCTACGACCTGGTTCGCGAGGGCAAGACGGACAAGGTGCTGGCCTATCTGGAGGCCGTCCGCTCCGGCGTGTATGCCTGAGATCAGCCTGACCTTGTGGCGGGCCTTCGTACCGCGTTGGGCGCATCTGCCGCTTTCGGGCGAGGGCGCTGCCCACTTCGGCGGTCGCTGGAATCCAATTGGCGCTTCAACGATCTATGCGGCGCGCGAATTGTCCACCGCCTGGGCGGAGTACAATCAGGGCTTTGTCCAGCATCCGGCGTTAATTGCCCAACTTGAGCTCTCGGGCGCGCGCTTGGCCGATCTGACCGATGCCGCAATGCTGAGCGAATTGGCCATGACGGCGGGCATTCACCAATGCGAATGGCGAGACATGCTGGATCAGGGCCTTGTGCCCGAGACCCACAAGCTGCGGGATCGCCTGCTTGCCGATGGGGTGAACGGCGTGATCTATCCGTCCTTCATGTCGCCCGGCGGCACCTGCGTTGCGCTCTGGCGCTGGAACGAGGATGGCGCGCCGCGCCTGGAGGTCGTCGACCCCGACCGTCGTCTGCCGAAATCGCCGGCATCCTGGCTTTAGGGCAACTCAGATGGGCGAGTAAGCTCGTCGACTGTTCTTATCAAACCCTGGTGCCGCCCACCGTCATCTGGTTCATGCGCAGATGCGGCTGGCCGACGCCGACGGGCACGCCCTGTCCGGCCTTGCCGCACATGCCGATGCCGGTGTCGAGCTTCATGTCGTTGCCGATCATCGAGACGCGGTGCATGGCGTCCGGACCGTTGCCGATCAGCATCGCGCCCTTGATCGGCTGCGTCACCTTGCCGTTCTCGATCATGTAGGCCTCGGTGCAGCCGAACACGAATTTGCCCGATGTGATGTCGACCTGGCCGCCGCCGAACGAGACGGCATAGATGCCGTTCTTGACCGAGGCGATGATTTCGTCCGGCTCCATGTCGCCCGCCGTCATATAGGTGTTGGTCATGCGCGGCATCGGCTGGTGGGCATAGCCTTCGCGGCGGCCGTTGCCGGTCGCCTTCATGCCCATCAGCCGGGCATTCTGGCGATCCTGCATGTAGCCGACCAGCTTGCCATCCTCGATCAGCACATTGCGGGCCGAAGGTGTGCCTTCATCGTCGACGGTCAGCGAGCCGCGCCGTTCGGGCATGGTGCCGTCGTCGACGACGGTGACCCCTTTGGCGGCGACCTGCTGGCCGAGCAGGCCGGCGAAGGCCGAGGTCTTCTTGCGGTTGAAATCGCCTTCCAGCCCATGGCCGACGGCCTCGTGCAGCATGACGCCCGGCCAGCCGCTAGACAAGACGATGTCGAAAGTGCCGGCCGGGGCCGGTATGGCCTCGAGATTGACCAGAGCTTGCCTGAGCGCCTCCTTGGCGGCGTGCTTCCAGCTGTCCTCGACCAGGAATTCGCCAAACGCCTTGCGGCCACCCATGCCGTAGGAGCCGCTCTCCTGGCGGTCGCCATCGCCGACCACGACGGAGACGTTGATGCGGACCAGCGGGCGGATATCGCGCACCATTTGGCCATCGGCGCGCACGATCTCGACATGCTGCCAGGATGCGGCGAGCGATGCCGAAACCTGCCGCACGCGCGGATCCTCGGCGCGCAGCCAGGCGTCGATTTCCTGCAAGAGCTTTGCCTTGGCCTCGAAGGAGGGCGAGGGGATCGGGTTCTCTTCGCCATAGAGATGGCGGTTGGTGCGGGCCGGTGCGGCGGCAAGCGTGCCGGAATAACCGCCCTTGACGGTTGAAACGGCATCGGCCGCGCGCAGCAGCGACGCTTCGGAGAGGTCGCTGGAATGCGCATAGCCGCTGGCTTCGCCGGCAACCGCACGCAGGCCAAACCCCTGGTCGGTGTTGAAGTTGGCGGTCTTCAGGCGGCCATTGTCGAACATCAGCGCTTCGCTCTCGCTGTATTCGAGGAACAGTTCGCCGTCATCGGCGCCGTTGATGGTATCGGCGACGATCCGCTTGATGCGATCGTCTGAAATGTCGAATTGGCCGATCAGGCTGTTCATGGCGCATCCGTTCACAGGAGGAATGGGTCTTTGCCACGATGTAGGCGCGAAGGCACGCCGAGACAATCGCTCTGCCGCATTGTAACGACAAAAGCGGTTTGCCAGCAGCCCGTCGAAGTCACTTCTGGTTGAAGCCGGTGATGTCGCCGGGCTTTCAGGGGAGGGCGGCGAAGCCGTCGGCAAAGCCCTTGAGGTCGACCGGGATGCCGATACCTTCTTCCGGGGTCTGGAAAACGATGAAGGTGGCCGACGTGCCGGTCTTCAGCGTGTCGAGAAGCGGCTTTTCGAGGATCACCTCGGCATAGCAGCCGTCCTGGAAGCAGCGCACGAAATAGGCGCGGCCGATATCCTTGCCGTCGACATTGAGGCCGAGCCCGTTGGGCAAAAGCACGCCGAGCGGCGCCAGCACGCGCAGGATCTCCGCCTTGTTGTCGGCGGTGCGCAGCACCACGACCGACAGTCCCATCTCCGGACGGTCCTCGGCGACGACGTTCTGCATCATCACGCATTGTTCCGAGGTGGCACCGGCCGGCGTGTCGCAGATGATCGACCATGCGCCATGTGTCGAGCGCACGGTGCCGCTCGGCTGCGCGGCGTTCGCCGTGCCGGACACGATCGCGGACAAGCCGATGCCAGACAGGGCGGCGAAAAAGATGACCTTCGCCCAGTTTCTCGAAAACCGAGAGTTTCTCGAAAGCCAGTAATTCATGACGGCTCCATTGCGAATCACGGCACTTTAAGCCGCGCCAAAGCCAAGTAAAGGACGAGACCGCACCAGGTCTGCCCCGAAAAAGCCAATTGGGCGCTTTTCCCTGCCAATTTCGCCCGAATTGCGACGTTCGGCACCTGCGGCCCGCGGGAATGCTGCTGCGGGCTCACTGTAGGCGATTCGGTGCTGCCGCGGCTGCCTCCAAAGGCATATCCGGGCTTGCGCGCAAAAATGCCGCACGGTTTCGTCCGCTCCTTTCTTGCGGAGGGAAAAAGAGTATGGTTTGAACCAGCTTGAAACTGTCGGGATTCCCGTCCCGGCATTGTTCGTTATTCTCGTGGGTACCGCAGCGAGGAACTGGGAGACGATGAGGGCGATGAGAAATTTCCTGGCAAACGCCAAGGTTCCAGCAAGTGCCAAGTTTCTAAGTGCTTGTGCCGCTGTCACGTTTTTCGCCGGCGCATCCGCCCATGCCGACCAGCCCAAGAACTGGGAGACAACCTTCCAGGCGCCGGCGACCGACATGATGCGGCAGATCGAGTGGTTCGGGAACTACACGATGTGGTTCATCGTTCCGATCACCATCCTGGTGCTGCTTCTCCTCGCTTATTGCATCGTCAGATTCCGTGCGAGCGCGAACCCGGTTCCGTCCAAGACCAGCCACAATACGCTGATCGAGGTGATCTGGACTGTCGGTCCGGTCGTCATCCTGCTTTGCCTGGCAATTCCCTCGTTCCAGCTGCTGACCGCGCAATACACGCCGCCGGAAGAAGCGAAGCTGACCGTCAAGGCGACCGGTAACCAGTGGAACTGGGACTACGAGTACCAGACCGAAAACACGCTCTCCTTCAATTCCGCGATCCTTCAGGACACCGACCGCGCCGCCGCCGGCAAGGAGGACCGCAAGGTTTATCCGCGCCTGCTCGCGGTCGACAATGAACTGGTGGTGCCGGTCAACACCATGACCCGCGTGCTCGTCACCGCGACCGACGTGATCCACTCCTTTGCCATGCCGTCGTTCGGCATCAAGATCGATGCCATTCCGGGCCGCACCAACGAGACCTGGTTCAAGGCGGAGAAGGAAGGTATTTTTTACGGCCAGTGCTCGCAGCTCTGCGGCAAGGACCATGCCTTCATGCCGATCGCCATCCGCGTCGTCTCCGATGCGCAGTTCAAGACCTGGCTGGCGGCAGCCAAGACCGATCTGCCCGGCGCCAACAAGACGCTGATGGCCGAGGTCGACGGCCAGAACAAGGTAGCGTCCGCCGGCAACTGATGCCGCGGGTTAGCAAGATTTAGGGAACGGAGCGGAACATGGCAGACGCTGCAGCTCACGACGGGCACGACCACAAGCCTTATCACGGCTGGGTCCGCTGGGTTTATTCGACCAACCACAAGGACATCGGCACGCTCTACCTGATCTTCGCGATCATGGCCGGCATCATCGGCGGTGCCTTGTCTGTCGCCATCCGCATGGAGTTGCAGGAGCCTGGCATCCAGATATTCAGCGGCCTGGCGCAGATGGTCTATGGCATGAACGGTGACGCCGCGATCGACGGCGGCAAGAGCATGTACAATGCCTTCGCCACCGCGCACGCCCTGATCATGATCTTCTTCATGGTCATGCCGGCGCTGATCGGCGGTTTCGCCAACTGGATGGTTCCGATCATGATCGGCGCGCCCGACATGGCGTTCCCGCGCATGAACAACATCTCCTTCTGGCTGCTGCCGCCGGCCTTCATCCTGCTGCTCACCTCGATGTTCGTGCCGAGCGCGCCGGGCGCCTTTGGCGTCGGTGGCGGCTGGACGCTCTATCCGCCGCTTTCGACCTCGGGCCAGCCCGGGCCGGCCATGGATCTGGCGATCCTGTCGATCCACATTGCCGGTGCGTCGTCGATCCTCGGCGCCATCAACTTCATCACCACCATCTTCAACATGCGCGCGCCTGGCATGACGCTGCACAAGATGCCGCTGTTTGCCTGGTCGGTGCTGATCACCGCCTTCCTGCTCCTGCTGTCGTTGCCGGTCCTGGCCGGCGGCATCACCATGCTGCTCACCGACCGCAATTTCGGTACCACCTTCTTTGCGCCCGACGGCGGCGGCGACCCGATCCTGTTCCAGCACCTGTTCTGGTTCTTCGGTCACCCTGAAGTGTACATCCTGATCCTGCCGGGCTTCGGCATCATCAGTCACGTCATCTCGACCTTCTCGAGGAAGCCGGTGTTCGGCTATCTCGGTATGGCCTATGCCATGGTGGCGATCGGCGCCGTCGGCTTCATCGTGTGGGCGCACCACATGTACACGACCGGCCTGTCGCTCGACACGCAGCGCTATTTCGTCTTCGCCACCATGGTCATCGCGGTGCCGACAGGCGTGAAGATCTTCTCCTGGATCGCGACGATGTGGGGCGGGTCGATTTCGTTCAAGACGCCGATGCTGTGGGCGCTGGGCTTCATCTTCCTGTTCACCATCGGCGGCGTCACCGGCGTCCAGCTGGCCAATGCCGGCCTCGACCGCTCGTTGCATGACACCTATTTCGTCATTGCCCACTTCCACTACGTGCTGTCACTGGGCGCGGTGTTCGCCATCTTCGCCGGCTGGTACTACTGGTTCCCGAAGATGACCGGCTACATGTATTCGCCCGTCATCGCCAACACCCATTTCTGGGTCACCTTCGTCGGCGTGAACCTGATCTTCTTCCCGCAGCACTTCCTCGGTCTCGCCGGCATGCCGCGCCGCACCATCGACTACCCCGATGCGTTCGCCGGCTGGAATTATGTGTCGTCCATCGGCTCGTATATCTCGGCCATCGGCGTCCTGATCTTCCTCTATGGTGTGTTCGAGGCCTTCCAGAAGAAGCGGATCGCCGGCGCCAACCCATGGGGCGAGGGCGCAACGACGCTCGAATGGCAGCTGCCGTCGCCGCCGCCCTTCCACCAGTGGGAACAGCTGCCGAAAATCAAGTAAGGCGGCTGCCCGCTCGAATACGAAACCGCCGGTCCGCCGGCGGTTTTGGCCAACGGATGATGGACTTAAGTACGCATGGCCCTTGTCGACGACCCATTGATTGACGAAGCGGGCTTTCGCATGTCGGAAGCGACGGCGGGCGATTTCTTCGCGCTGCTGAAGCCGCGCGTCATGTCGCTGGTGGTGTTCACCGCCTTTGTCGGCCTGGTCGCCGCACCCGTGACCATCAACCCTCTGCTGGCGGTGATCGCCATCCTGGCTATTGCAATAGGTGCTGGTGCCTCCGGCGCGCTCAACATGTGGTACGATGCCGACATCGATGCCGTGATGACCAGGACCGCCAACCGCCCAGTCCCCGCCGGTCGCATCCAGCCGCACGAAGCCCTGACCTTTGGGCTGGTGCTGTCGGTGCTGTCTGTGATGACGCTCGGCGTGCTGGTCAACTGGCTGGCGGCGACGCTGCTCGCCTTCACCATCTTTTTCTACGCCGTCGTCTACACGATGTGGCTGAAGCGCTGGACGCCGCAGAACATCGTCATCGGCGGGGCCGCCGGTGCCATTCCGCCCGTGATCGGCTGGGCCGCGGTGACCGGGACAGTCAGCCTCGAAAGCATTGTCTTGTTCCTGATCATCTTCCTGTGGACGCCGCCGCATTTCTGGGCGCTGGCGCTGTTCAAGTCCGAGGACTATGCCAAGGCCGGCATTCCGATGATGCCCAACGTCGCCGGCCACGCTTCGACCCGCCGCCAGATCTTCGCCTATGCGCTGGTGCTGGCCCCGGTCGGCGTGCTGCCGTGGCTGCTTGGCTACACCACGCCGTTCTATGGCGTGGCCGCCCTGCTTCTGGGAGTCGGTTTTGTCTGGTACGCGTGGAAAGTGCTTAGCATGGCCGACGATGACCGCGTCATGAAACCGGCCAAGGCCCTGTTCGCCTATTCGCTGCTTTATCTCTTCGCCATCTTCGCTGCCTATCTGGCCGACAGCGTTGTCGAACGCGCGCTTGCCATGGGTGGAGCATGACCATGATCGAGGAAAAGCTCGAGACCGTCACGTTGACCGAGCGTCAGAAGAAGGCGCAGCGCAGCCGTTCTATCGCCATCGGTGTGGCGCTGGCGCTGCTGGTGGTCATTTTCTACATCGCGACGATCGTGAAGTTCGGCCACAATCTGGGCACGATGTGATGAGCGTCGGGACCTCCAAAAAAGCGGCTGGCAAGAACGGCAACGTCATCGTCGCGGCTGTCTGCCTCGCCTTTTTCACCGGCATGATCGGCATGGCCTATGCCGCGGTCCCGCTCTACAAGATGTTTTGCCAGGCGACCGGCTATGGCGGCACGACGCAACGTGCCGAGAAGCAGTATGCCGGCCGCGTGCTCGACCGCGAGATCACCGTCCGCTTCGATGCCAACATCGCTGGCGTGCCGTGGGAGTTCCAGCCGGTCCAGCGCTCGATGACGATGAAGATCGGCGAGACCGTGCAGGCGCACTATCAGGCGACCAACAAGTTCGATCGTCCCGTGACCGGCCGCGCCACCTTCAACGTGCAGCCTGAACTGGCGGGTCCCTATTTCAACAAGGTCGAGTGCTTCTGCTTCACCGACACGACGCTGAAGCCCGGCGAGACACTGGACATGCCGGTCCTGTTCTACGTGGACCCCGACATCGTCAATGTGCCGGAACTGAAGGACGTGAAGACGATCACGCTGTCCTATACGATGTTCCCGGTCGAGAAGGCCAAGCCGGTCGCCTCCTCGGAGCCGGCCAAGGGCAATAGCAAGACAATTTCGAATACCGAAGCAAATCTCGGGGGTTGATATGGCAGACGCGCACGCAAAACCACAGCATGACTATCATCTCGTTGACCCGAGCCCGTGGCCTTTCCTGGGATCGGTAGGCGCACTTGTCGCCGCCTTTGGCGGCGTCTGCTTGATGGAATACCTGAAGGGCGGCTCGTTCCCGATCTTCGGCTTCAACATCGCCAATCCATGGCTGTTCTTCATCGGTCTCGTGATCATCCTCTACACCATGTTCGCCTGGTGGTCGGACACGATCAAGGAAGCGCATGAGGGCCATCACACGCGTGTCGTGTCGCTGCATCTGCGCTACGGCATGATCATGTTCATCGCCTCGGAGGTGATGTTCTTCGTTGCCTGGTTCTGGGCCTATTTCGATGCCAGCCTGTTTCCGAGCGAAGTCCAGCAATATGCCCGCACCGCGTTTACCGGCGGTGTCTGGCCGCCGAAGGGCATGGAAGTTCTCGACCCCTTCCATTTGCCGCTCTACAACACCGTCATCCTGCTGCTGTCCGGCACCACGGTGACCTGGGCGCACCATTCGCTCATCCATGGCGATCGCAAAGGCCTGATCAACGGCCTGGTGCTGACTGTTGGCCTCGGCATGCTGTTCACCATGGTGCAGGCGTACGAGTACATGCATGCTCCGTTCGCCTTCAAGGATTCCATCTATGGCGCCACCTTCTTCATGGCGACCGGCTTCCACGGTTTCCACGTCATCATCGGCACCATCTTCCTGTTGGTCTGCCTGATCCGGGCGATGAAGGGTGATTTCACCCCCAAACAACATTTCGGCTTCGAGGCGGCCGCCTGGTACTGGCACTTCGTCGACGTGGTCTGGCTGTTCCTGTTCGCCTCGATCTACGTCTGGGGATCGGTCGGCGCGGTGATCGAGGGCCACTGATCCTGGCCTGAGGAATTTCCGTTTGGGGAGGGGCGGCCGCGGCAATGTGGCCGCCTTCTTCTTTTTGGCGCAATGATCGCTGATCGATAGCCAATGCGGCTGACAATTTTCCGGGCCATTTGCGCATTGATGATCGCGGCACTCCCGGCCTTTGCCGGCGAGAAGGTGGATCTGGTGCGTGTCCACAAAGCCGAACGCCGGCTGGAACTCATCGGCGACGGCAAGATCCTGCGCAGCTACGGCATCGCACTCGGCGGCGATCCTGTCGGGCATAAGCACCAGGAGGGCGATCAACGCACGCCCGAGGGGAACTATGTCCTCGACTGGCGCAACCCGAACAGCATCGCGCACAGATCGATCCATATTTCGTACCCCAATACCGACGATCTGGCGGCCGCCAGGGCGCGCAATGTCGACGCGGGCGGCATGGTCATGATCCACGGCCAGCCAAACGGTTATGGCTGGTGGGGCTGGCTGCTTCAATTGGTCGACTGGACCGACGGCTGCATTGCGGTTACGGACTCCGATATGGACGAAATCTGGGCGATGGTGGCCGATGGCACACCGATCGAGATCGAGCGGTAGGCAATGAGTGGCAAGATGAACTGGTTGCCGGTCGATCTGAAATCGAGCGGTAAGCAATGAGCGACGACTCTTCCAAGAGTGAAGATAGGGCGATCTGGCCGCCGATCGATCCGATCTCGGCCGGCCTGCATGGCCGTTGCCCGCGCTGCGGCGAGGGGCGGCTATTTTCCGGCTTCCTCACCGTCGGCAAGCGATGCGTCAATTGCGGCCTCGATTATTCCTACGCTGATGCCGGCGACGGGCCGGCGGTGTTCGTGATCCTGATCATCGGCTTTATCATCGTCGGCCTGGCGCTCTGGGTAGAAGTCACGTTCAGCCCGCCGCTCTGGCTGCATCTGCTGGTCTGGATTCCGCTGGCTGTTGTGCTGTGCTTGACGGCGCTGCGGCTGATCAAGGGCGTGCTGCTGACGCTGCAATACCGCAACCAAGCGGCCGAGGGCCGGCTGGATCGCGGCGAATGAGCGAGGCTTCCATTAAAACTGACGGTCGTTCGCGGCCGCGATCGGCATTGCTGCTCGGCCTTGGCCTTGTGCTGTTCCTGATCCTGCTGGTGCTCGGCACCTGGCAGATGCAGCGCCTGTATTGGAAGGAAGGCCTTCTGCAGACCATCGACCAGCGCACCCATTCGGCTCCGTTGCCGTTGGTTGCGGTCGAGAAAGAGTTCGCCGCCACCGGCGATGTCGATTATACGCCTGTCACCGTCACCGGCACGTTCCTGCATCAAGGCGAACGCCATTTCTACGCGACCTGGGAGGGTGATGCCGGCTTCAATGTCTACACGCCGCTGGCGCTCGACGACGGACGCTTCGTCCTGATCAATCGCGGCTTCGTGCCTTACGATCTGAAGGACGCCGCCAAGCGCGCCAAGGGACAGGTGGCTGGCAGTGTGACGGTCACCGGGCTGGCCCGCAACCCGCTGCCGGGCAAGCCGTCGATGATGCTTCCCGACAACGACGTGGCGAAGAACATCTTCTACTGGAAGGACCGCGACGTGATGGCTGCAAGCGCCGGTCTGCCGGCGGGCGCCGCGCTGGTGCCGATCTTCATCGACGCAGACAAGACGCCAAACCCAGGCGGCTTGCCGGTTGGCGGCGTCACCATCATCGACCTCCCGAACAGCCATCTCCAATATGCGATGACTTGGTACGGGCTTGCCGCGGCGCTCGCAGCCGTGCTCATCCTGCGGCTTCGCCGTCCCGCGAAAGACGAATGAACGCGGCTGATGCCCCCTTTCAACCGATGCCCTTGACAGGGCAGGGGTGCGCACTTCATTTCGGCTTTGATCAACCGGCCCGGATTTAATGCTTCAGACAACCACCAAACCACCTCTGACGATCCGGCTCTGCCAGCCGCGCGGTTTTTGCGCCGGTGTCGACCGTGCCATCCAGATCGTCGTGCTGGCGCTGAAGAAATATGGCGCGCCGGTCTATGTCCGCCATGAGATCGTGCACAACCGCTACGTCGTCGAGGGGCTGCAAAGCCTTGGCGCCGTCTTCATCGAGGAACTCTCCGAGATACCGGCCGAACATCGGCAGTCGCCCGTCGTGTTCTCGGCGCATGGCGTGCCGAAATCGGTGCCGGCGGATGCGAAGGCGCGCAATCTCTTCTATCTCGATGCCACCTGCCCGCTGGTGTCGAAGGTCCACAAGCAGGCGATGCGCCATCAGCGGCTCGGCCGCCATGTGCTGTTGATTGGTCACGCCGGTCATCCCGAAGTGATCGGCACCATGGGCCAACTGCCGGACGGAGCGGTGACGCTGATCGAAACCGAAGCCGATGCCGCAAAGCTCTCGCCCGCCGATCCGCAGGCGCTCGGCTTCGTTACCCAGACCACATTGTCTGTCGAGGACACCGCCGGCATCATCCGCGCCTTGCAGGATCGCTTTCCGGCGCTGCAGGCACCAGCGGCGGAATCGATCTGCTATGCCACCACCAACCGCCAGGAAGCCGTCAAGGACACCGCGCCGGGCGCCGATCTCTATCTGATCGTCGGCGCCCCCAATTCCTCCAATTCGCGACGCCTTGTCGAAGTGGCGGAGCGTGCGGGCGCTACGATGTCGCTTCTCGTGCAGCGCGCCGCCGAGATTCCGTGGAATGACATCGGCAACATTTCGACGCTTGGCCTGTCGGCCGGCGCGTCGGCGCCCGAAATCATCGTCGACGAGATCATCGACGCGTTCCGGCAACGCTTCGATGTCACGATCGATCTTGCCATCACGGCCACGGAAACCGAGGATTTTCCAGTCATGCGGGTCCTGCGCGATGTCGAACTGACGCGGGCCGACATGGCCTTCGTCAATGGAGCCGCGTAAGGCACATGGCGGTCTACACCGACGTTGCGGAAGGCGAACTCGGCGCATTCCTGAAGCACTATCCGGTCGGCGATCTCCTGTCCTACAAGGGCATCGCCGAAGGCACCGAGAACTCGAACTTTCTGCTGCACACCTCCAGCGGCTCCTACATCCTGACGCTCTATGAGAAGCGCGTCGAGAAGGCGGATCTGCCGTTTTTTCTGGGGCTGATGGGCCATCTCGCCAACAAGGGCGTGTCCTGCCCGCTGCCGGTGACCGCGCATGACGGCAGCGTCATCGGCACGCTCGCCGGCCGGCCGGCGGTCATCATCACCTTCCTGGAAGGGCTTTCGTTGCGGCGGCCCACAGCAACGCATTGTGCCGAGGTCGGCAAGGCATTGGCGCAGTTGCATCTGGCCGGTGCCGATTTTTCGATGACGCGTCCGAATGCCCTGGCCATCGACGGCTGGCGCAAGCTCTGGGATGCAGCGCGCGATCGCGCAGACGAGGTCGAGCCGGGCCTAGCGGCCGAGGTCGATGCCGACTTTGCCGATTTCGAGCGCAACTGGCCGAAGGACCTTCCCAAAGGCATCATCCACGCCGATCTTTTCCCGGACAACGTTTTCTTCCTCGGCGAAAAACTGTCCGGCCTGATCGATTTCTATTTCGCCTGCGACGACCTCTACGCCTATGATGTCGCCACCTGTCTCAACGCCTGGTGCTTCGAGAAGGATTTTTCCTTCAACCTCACCAAGGGCAAGGCGCTGCTCGCCGGCTACCAGAGCGTCCGGCCCCTGAGCGACCAGGAACAAGCTGCGCTGCCGGTGCTGGCGCGCGGTTCGGCGTTGCGCTTCATGCTGACCCGGCTGTACGACTGGCTGACCGTCCCCGATGGCGGGCTGGTGATGAAGCGCGATCCGACCGAATACATCAGAAGGATGCGGTTCCACCGGGCGATCAAATCTCCTTCGGAATATGGATTGGCCTGATATGGGGTATCATGAGCAAACTGGTTGAGATCTTCACCGACGGCGCCTGTTCGGGCAATCCCGGCCCTGGCGGCTGGGGCGCGATCCTGCGCTTCAACGGCACCACCAAGGAGCTTTCCGGCGGCGAAGCCGAGACGACCAACAACCGCATGGAACTGTTGGCCGCCATTTCGGCGCTGAACGCGCTGAAGGAGCCGTGCACGGTCGACCTTCACACCGACAGCAAGTATGTCATGGACGGTATTTCCAAGTGGATCCACGGCTGGAAGAAGAACGGCTGGAAGACCGCCGACAAGAAGCCTGTGAAGAACGGTGAACTTTGGCAGGCGCTCGACGAGGCCAACAAGCGCCACAAGGTCACCTGGAACTGGGTCAAGGGCCATGACGGTCATGTCGAGAACGAGCGCGCCGACGAGCTTGCGCGCGAAGGCATGGCGCCGTTCAAGAAAGGTCCGTTCAAGCCTGCAGCAGCGGCAAAGCCTGCTGCGCCGGCCAAACAACCGGCAATCGCGAAAGTGCGGCGCTCTACCCAGAGCTATTGATTTCCGGAGCGGCGCGGCTCTCAGGTACGAAGAAGCGGATCAGCCGGCGGGGGTGGCAACTACTACGATATCGGCGCGCACCGCGTTATCTACTGCTGGCTGCCGATCGACTGGCCAGCGCAGTTGTAGACCCTTATCGGATCAGCAGCGCCGTGCCCCAAAGCCCAAGTGCGAACACGGTGTGCGACACCAGATTCAGCGCCCGGATCAGCATCGGGTTGGGCCGCTTCGAGGCCGCCCAGCCGGCGCCCATGCCGGGTGCCAGCAGGAACCAGCCGGCGCCGACGGTGACGATGCCGAGGATGAAGGCCGGCAGGAATGTCGGCGCGGCAAGCCAGCCCGCTCCGGCCAGCACCACCAGGATGATGCCGTAGACGATGCCGACAAAATAGTGAAAGGCCCAACCCAGCGCCTTTTCATGCACGTACGGTGCGGCACCGCCGATATCGTCGTGGAAGACCTTGTCACGGAGATGCCAGACCCAGCGACCGACCGGCCCCCAGTTCGGCCGTGGCTGGCCGAACGCCTTGTGCAGGAAGATGGCCCAGAGATCCATCAGGACGGTGGCGCCGATGCCGATCGCGATAGCGCGCCAGAACATGTCAAACATCGCTAGAATCCCCCCAAACGCAAGCCCTGGGCTACAAGCGCGATCGTCGTTCCACACCCCACGCCGCGCTGAACTTCAGAGCTGTCCCAGAATATGAGCCGCGCCGGACTCGTCGACACCAGGCTTGGTCTCGACATTGAGCGCGGTGACCTTGCCGTCGTCGACGATCATCGAAAACCGCTTCGAACGCAGCCCCATGCCGCTGGCGGAAAGGTCATTGTCGAGGCCTACCGCCTTGGCGAAATCGCCACTGCCGTCGGCGAGGAACATGATCTTGCCCTCACCGCCGGTGAAGTGCGCCCAGGCGCCCATGACATGGACGTCGTTGACCGAAACGACGGCGATGGTGTCGACGCCGCGCGCCAGGATGGCATCGTGGTTCTCGAGATAACCCGGCAAATGGTTGTTGCTGCAGGTCGGTGTGAAGGCGCCGGGAACCCCAAACAGCACGACCTTCTTGCCCGGGAAGATCTCGGCCCCGGTGATCGGCTTGGCGCCATCGGCGGTCATCGTCTTGAAGGTCACGTCAGGCAGCTTGCCGCCAACGGAAATGGTCATGGATTCCTCGCTTGGGAAAATGGGGAAGGACGTGTCTTTGCCTAGCGAACCCGACGGCTTCCTGCAACCGTTGGGGTGGGCTGGATCAAGGGAAAGGCAGAACCCCTTCGACCGCGCCCGCCGAACTCGTCAGCGTATAGTGAAGCCCGCCATCGGTCGGCGTCGTCGAGGGGCGATCGAGGATCGGCACGGTGAAGATCAGCTTGCCGTCCTTTTCGCTGCGGGCAGGGGTGCCGAACATGTAGTCCCGCTCGCCGGCGACGAAGAAATCCGCCGCCTCCGGATCGCCGGGAAAGCTCGCTTCGACAATCAGCGTCTCGTGGTCGCCCGGCAGCACAGCGATGCCGAAATCGGACCTCGCGGGCGCTGGTAGCGCCGCGAAACTCGCCTTCACCAGCGCTGCGTCCTCGGCATTGTCCGGATCGGAGGCGGGGTCGACGGTCAGCCGCGTCTGCACCGGAATGCAGATCGTTTCGCAGATGCCGAGAAAGATGTCGGCATCGATCAACGCCGGCTGGTTCGGCGCCGCCAGCGTGAATGTCACCGGCAGAGAAACCGGATAGTTGTAGCCTGCCCATTTGCCATAGCCGTCGTCATGGCGCTGCGGCGCCGGAAACGATAGCGCTGCGTCGGCGATGTTGGTGCTGGCTGAAATGTCGAGTTGCGGTGGCACGCCCGCGTCGCCCGGATCGCGCCAATATGTCTTCCAGCCGGGCTTGAGCGCTATGTCGAGAACGCCCTGGATGCGGCCGGTGTCGTCGGCTTTGCCTGAGGTCACCAGCCGGACCTTGCCGCCTTCGCTGTTGTACCACGCCGATGAGGAGGCGGCGGCGGGAAGAGCGGTTGCCGATCCGATGGCGGCGCCGAGCAGCAGGATTTTCAAGCTTCGCATGGCGGTGATTTGATCGTCCGTTCGTGGCCGCGCAATGATTTCATGGCCTTGCCGGTATCATATTTGCGTGACTTCGAGGGAGAAGAATGTTCGAGCCGCCGCCACAAGCTTTGGTCGAATCCAGCACGGCGCATCTTTTCGGCGCTTTGGAAACGCGTTACGCTCCCTTCATGGACTTGTTGCGCCACAAGAAGACGGTCGCCAGTCGCGGCTTTCTCGACGATCAGTTCCTGATTGCCATGCCCGGCATGAAGGACGACCGTTTCACGCGCTCGGTCATCTATGTCTGCGCACATTCCGATGAAGGCGCCATGGGCCTGATCATCAACCAGACGCAGCAGATGCTGTTTCCGGACTTGCTCGTGCAACTGGGCATCATGAACGAGCAGGAGGCGATCCGATTGCCGGCTCAGGCCCGCGATTTCGTCGTGCGCAATGGCGGCCCCGTGGACCGCAGCCGGGGCTTCGTCCTGCATTCGGGAGACTATCGGGTGGAATCGTCGCTGACCGTTTCCGACGACATCTGCCTGACGGCGACCGTCGACATATTGCGCGCCATATCGTCCGGCCGCGGGCCTCGTCATGCGCTGATGGCGCTCGGCTATTCCGGCTGGGGCGCCGGCCAACTGGAGACCGAGATCGCCGAAAATGGCTGGCTGACCTGTCCGGCCAATGCCGAGCTTCTGTTCGACACCGATATCGAGCGCAAATACGACCGGATCCTCGCCTCGATCGGTATCGACCTTGCGCATCTCAGCCTGGCGGCCGGGCACGCCTGATCCGCTCACGCTTGCGTCAGCGGATACTGCTCTTTTAGCGTCTTCAGCACCTGGTCGCCCGGCATCGGGGCGCCGAACATGAAGCTCTGCACATATTCGCAGCCCATCTGACGCAGTTCCAGCGCATCGCTTTCGTCCGAAATGCCCTCGGCGACGACGGACAGGCCGAGCTCATGCGCCATGTTGACCATCGATTTCAGCAGCACCGCGCGCTTGGGCGTGTTGTCGTCGACGAAGCTCTTGTCGATCTTGATGGTGTCGAAGGGGAAACGCGTCAGGTAGGCCAGTGAGGAGTAGCCGGTGCCGAAATCGTCCAGCGACAGGCCGATGCCGAGCTGCTTCAGCTTGGTCAGCACATGGGCGGTCTGCTCGGGATTGTCCATGACAAGCGATTCGGTGAGCTCCAGCCGGAAGCAGCGCGGCTTCAGATTGGCCCGCGCGATGACCGAGCGGACGTCGCTGACCAGGTCGCGGCGGATCAACTGGCGGCTGGACAAATTGACCGAGACCGACAGCGGCGCGTCGCCGATCTGTTTTTGCCAGCTGGCGAGATCTTCCGCCGCCTGCTGCATGGCAAACAGGCCGAGCTGCACGATAAGACCGCAGCTTTCGGCTACCGGGATGAAATCCGCCGGCGGGATCATGCCGCGGCGCGGGTGGTCCCAGCGCAGCAGCGCCTCGAAGCCGGCGACACTGCCGTCCTCGAGCCGCACGATCGGCTGGTAGGCAAGCGTGAATTCGCGCCGCTCGATGGCGCGGCGCAGGTCGGATTCGAATTGCAGCCTGTCGGTGCCGACAGTGCGGAAAGCCGGACGGAACGGCTCGATCCTGTCGCCGCCGAAGCGCTTGGCCTGGTGCATGGCAAGCTCGGCATCCTTGACCATGTCCTCGGCCGACATCTGCGGCGAATTCCAGGTGATCAGCCCAATCGACGCGGTCAGCACGATCTCGCGCTTGGCGAAGGTGATCGGGTTGTTGATGGCATGCTTTATGGCATCAGCGACCGCAGCGATGCGGGCCGGGTCTTGTTCGGACAGCAGCATCAAAGCGAACTGGTCGCCGGCAAAGCGCGACAGCGAATCCTTCGGCTTGAGCAGCCGGTGCAGGCGGCGCGCGATGGTCAAGAGGATGGTATCGCCGGCCGAGATGCCGAGCCCGTCATTGACCTGCTTGAAACGGTCGATGTCGATGACGAAGACGGTCGGCCGCACCTTCTCTTCGGTGCGCGCGATCGAGATGATCGCTTCCAGCCGGTTCATCAAAAGTTCACGGTTCGGCAGGCCGGTCAGATTGTCGTGCACGGCGTCGTGCAGCAGCCTTTCCTCGGACTTTTTCTGCTCAGTCACGTCGACCATGGTGCCGACGCAGCGGATGACTTCGCCGTCCGAGCCGATGACCGGGCGTGCGCGCAGTGAAAACCAGTGATAGTGGCCGTCGGCGCCGCGCAGGCGGAAATTCTGCGACACCCGGCCGCGCCGGTGTTCGAGCACCACGTCGAGCGTCGTGCGGAACGTGTCGCGGTCGTCGGCATGCAGCACCGGCAGCCAGTTGCGGGCCGCGCCGCCAAGGCTGTTCGGTGCCAGGCCGAGCTGGATGCTGACATCGGGCTTGGTGACGACGCGGTCGCGCAGCACGTCCCAATCCCAGACCGTGTCGCCCGATCCGGCCACCGCCAGCGCCTGCCGCTCGAGGTCGGAGAACAGGCCCTGGTGCAGGGCGCCGCCGGCAAAGGCGTGCTGCATCACTGTGAAGCCGATCAGAAGGATGATCAGGATCAGCCCGCCGCCCAGGGCCGGCTGGGCAATGTCGTTGTCGAGCATGCCGGTGATCGCCATCCACGATCCGCATAGCCACAACAGCACCATGACCCAACTGGGCACCAGCATGATGGCACGGTCGTAGCCGCGTATGCCGAGGAAGATGATCAGGCCAAGCCCGGTCAGTGCGGTTGCGGCGAAGGACAGCCTGGCGATGCCGGCGGCAACCGCCGGATCGACGATCGCGACCCCGGCGATCAGCACCAGCCCGAGAATCCAGACCAGTGCGCCGTAGCTGAAATGGCCGTGCCATCGGTTGAGGTTGAGATAGGCGAACAGGAACACCACGAAGGTTCCAGCCAGCGCCACCTCCGTTCCCGCCCGCCACATCTGCTCATTGCCGGGCGAGATCTCGATGACCTTGTTGAGGAAGCCGAAATCGACACAGATATAGGCCAGTACCGCCCAGGCAAGCGCGGCGGTCGCGGGGAACATCGAGGTTCCCTTGACCACGAAAAGAATGGTGAGGAACAGCGCCAGCAAGCCTGCGATACCGATGACGATGCCGCGAAACAGCGTGTAGGAATTGACCGAGTCCTTGTAGGATTCCGGATCCCAGAGGTAGACCTGCGGCAGCTTCGGCGAGGCCAGTTCGGCGATGAAGGTGATCACCGTGCCGGGGTTCAGCGTCACCCGGAAAACGTCGGCATCGGGGCTGGTCTGGCGGTCGAGCGCGAAGCCTTCGCTGGGCGTGATGGCGGCGATGCGGGTCGAGCCGAGATCCGGCCAGAAGATGCCGGAATTCACCAGGCGGAAATGGGGTGCGACGATCAGCCGGTCGAGTTGCTGGTCGGTGGTGTTGGCGAGCGCGAACACCGCCCAGTCGCCGGTCGAACGGGCATCATTGGCCTCAACCTCGATGCGCCGCACGATACCGTCCGGACCCGGCGCGGTCGACACCTGGAAATTCTCGCCCTGGTTCCGGTAGATCTCGACGGCGCCGGAAAGGTCGAGCGCGACGTCGTCGCGGGCGATCTTGATCGGCTCCACGGCGAAGGCCGACGATGCCGCCCACAGCGTCAGGAGTGTCGCGAGGACAAAGGCGAACAGCGACCCGTTTCGCAGGAAATTCGTCAAAAATCAGTCCTTCGTTCCAACGCCCGGCGGATCGTCCGCGATCCGGGCGTAGAGGTAGTGGTCCTGCCAGATGCCGTTGATCCTGAGGTAGGATCGCAGCAGTCCTTCGCGCCGAAATCCGGCTTTTTCAAGCACGCGGATCGACCTGATGTTGTCGGGAATACAGGCCGCTTCGATCCGGTGCAACCTCAGCGTATCGAAGGCGAAGCGGGCCACCACCTTGACCGCGTCGGTCATCAGGCCGCGGCCGCCGAAGCGCTCGCCGATCCAGTAGCCGACATGGCCGCTTTGCGAGACGCCATGGCGTATGTTGCCGAGCGTGATGCCGCCGGCAAGCTTGCCGCTGCTCTTCTCGAAGATGAAGAAGGCGATCGCGGTTCCTTGCGCATAATCTTCGCGGTAGCGGCTGATGCGCAGCCGCCATGCGTTGCGGTCGAGTTCATCGGGAGTCCAGCGTGGCTCCCAGGGTTCGAGGAAGGCGCGGCTTTCGCCACGCACCACCGCCCACTCGCGGTAGTCGTTGGTGAACGGCACGCGCAGCGTGACGCGGTCGCCTTTCAGCGCCGGCAGGTCGCGGCGAAAGAAAGGGAGCGCGAACACGACGCTTCGAGGGGCTTAGACGGCGAGCTTACGGGCCGCGGTCTGCGTGCCTGCGAGCGATTCGAGGATCGCCTCGTATGGCGCCAGTGTGCCCACAGGCCCGACAGCGGTAAGCGTCGGCTTGGTCGAGAACAAACGCGACGATAGATCGGTCAGCCGCTCGACCGTCAGCGCCGACAGCCGTTCCATCAGTTCCTCCTTGGCGATCGGCCGGCCGAACAGGAGCAGTTGCCGTGCGATCTGCGAAGCGCGGCTGGCCGGGCTTTCGGCTGACATGATCAGTCCGGCGCGATATTGGGCGCGCGCCCGGTCGAGTTCTTCCTGCAGGATTTTCTCGCCGGCCTTCTGCAGTTCGTCGATAATGACAGGCACCAGTTCGGCGATGTCGCTCTGGCCGGTCGCGGCATGGACGCCGAAGACGCCGGTGTCGGAAAAGCCCCAATGGAAGGCATAGACCGAATAACACAGGCCGCGCTTCTCGCGGACCTCCTGGAACAGGCGCGACGACATGCCACCGCCGAGGATCATCGAGAGCACCTGCGAGGCATAGAAGTCGCGCACATGATAGGCCCGGCCTTCGAACCCCAGCACGATCTGCGCGTCCATCAGGTCGCGGTCCTCGCGAAAATCGCCGCCGACATATTGCGCATATTGCGGGATGGTGCTGTCGGCCTTGCTGCGGAAGCCGCCGAGCTGCTTTTCGACCTCGCGCACGAAATTGTCATGCTTGATGTCGCCGGCGGCGACAATCACCATGCGCTCGGCGCCATATTGCCGCTCGATGAAGTCGTGGAGTTGCTTGGAGGTGAAGGATTTGACCGTTTCGGGCGTGCCGAGAATGGAGCGTCCAATCGTCTGATGGCGATAGGCGGTTTCCGTGAAGCGGTCGAAGACGATGTCGTCGGGGGTGTCGTGCGCGGCGCCGATCTCCTGCAGGATCACATGCTGTTCGCGCTCGAGTTCCTGCGGGTCGAATTCGGACTCCTGCAGGATGTCGGCAAGAATGTCGACGGCCAGCGGCACGTCGTCGGAGAGCACCCTGGCATAGTAGGAAGTGGTTTCGACGCTGGTGGCGGCGTTGATCTCGCCGCCAACGTCCTCGATCTCCGAGGCGATTTCGAAGGCGCTCCGCCTTTTCGTGCCCTTGAACGCCATGTGCTCGAGCAGATGGGCCATGCCATGCTCGTCCTCACGTTCATTGCGGGCACCCGACTTGACCCAGGCACCAAGGGCAACCGATTCGATGCTTTGAAGGGTTTCGGTGGCGACTGTCAGGCCGTTCGACAGACGGCTTACCTCAACACCCATATGGCTAGTACTCCTTAACGCGCCGCCCGCGCGCGGCGGCCGACATAATCTTCCACCATTTTCAGGTCGGAGGGAAGTACCGTGTATTTTTCCTCCGATGTCATCAACCCACCTAGCCATGCGGGCAGTGCGGGCGACACGCCGCTGGCGGCTTCGACGGCGGCCGGGAATTTTGCCGGGTGTGCGGTACCCAGCACCACCATCGGGACGGCGCCTGACGCCTTGCCCGCAGCGACATGTACAGCTGCCGCGGTGTGCGGATCGAGCAGATAGTTGCTGGCCGCGAGCGTCGAGCGGATGGTGGCGGCGACCTCGTCCATATCAGCCCGGCCGGCGTCGAATTCCGACCGCATCCCGGCGATTTGCTGGGGTTCGATGGTGAAAGCGCCGGACTGCTTCAGACCGTCCATGTAGCGCCGCACGGTCGCCGCGTCACGGCTGGAGGCCTCGAACAGCAGGCGTTCGAAATTGGACGACACCTGGATATCCATCGACGGCGACGTGGTCGCAAAGACGCCCTTGGTGCGGTATTCGCCGGTCGAAAAGGTGCGCGCCAGAATGTCGTTGTCGTTGGTGGCGATGACCAGCCGCTCGATCGGCAAGCCCATCTTCTTGGCGGCGTAGCCGGCGAAGATATCGCCGAAATTGCCGGTCGGCACGGTGAAGGAGACCGGCCTGTCCGGCGCGCCGAGCGACAGCGCCGAGGAGAAATAATAGACGATCTGGGCCATGATCCGGGCCCAGTTGATCGAATTGACGCCCGAAAGCGCAACCCGGTCGCGGAAGCCGTGATCGTTGAACATGTCCTTGAGCAGTCCCTGGCAATCGTCGAAATTGCCTTCGATCGCCAGCGCATGGACGTTTGCAGCCGTCGACGTCGTCATCTGCCGCTGCTGCACCGGCGAGACGCGGCCGTGCGGGAAAAGGATGAAGATGTCGGTCCGGCTGCGACCGGCAAAGGCATCGATGGCCGCCCCGCCGGTATCGCCCGAGGTGGCGCCGACGATGGTGGCGTGCTGGTCGCGTTCGGCAAGCACATGGTCCATCAGCCGGGCCAGAAGCTGCATCGCCACGTCCTTGAAGGCGAGCGTCGGCCCGTGGAAAAGTTCCAGGATGAAGGTGTTGGGGCCGGTCTGCACCAGCGGGCAGACGGCCTCGTGGCGGAAGGTGGCATAGGCTTCGCGCACCAGCCGCTCGAAAACGGAGGCCGGGATTTCGTCGCCAAGGAACGGCGACAGCACGCGGATCGCAAGGTCGGGATAGGCAAGGCCGCGCATGGCGCGGATCTCGGCGGCGGAAAACTGTGGCCACTCGCGCGGCACGTAGAGCCCGCCGTCGCGCGCCAGCCCGGCCAGCACGGCGTCGGAAAATCCGAGAACGGGGGCTTCCCCGCGGGTACTCACATAGTGCATGTCACAATTCCGTTACTGCTTGGCTTTTCCATCCACCGCAAGGTGGTTAATTTCTGCGCTGGCTCAGTCGCATTTTTGCCGCGCGGTTGATATACGTCACCAGCTTTGCGAGAGGGAAGTGCAGTTTCATGGCGTTTCGTACATTCAGTGGTCGCTTTTTGGCGGGTCTTGCGCTCACCGGCTTTATGCTTGCCGCCGCCGGCTGCCAATCGGGCGACAATGGCATCCTGAACCTCGGCATAGGCAAGAAGGAGGACCCGACGGCGCCACCGCCGCCCCAGGATCCCAAGATACTGGCCAGCCAGTTGCAGGCCTATTGCCCCCGGGTGACGGTGCGCGACGGCACGGCCTTCTTCAACACCTATTCCAGGGAAGCTCAGAAGCCCAAGCCCAGGATCAAGAAGACCGGCGACGCCGCGCAGGATGCCGCGGCCCAGGCCGAGGCTGACGCCGCTGCTGCAACTCCGCCCGACGAATCGGCCAATATCATCTACCAGGCGTCGGTCAGCGACGTGACACGCGACTGCAGCCGTGCCAACGGCCAGCTGACGATGAAGATTGCGGTCGCCGGCAAGATTGTCCCCGGACCGAAGTTTTCTCCAGGCACGATCACCATGCCGATCCGAACGGCTGTGATGCATGGCACCGAGGTCCTCTACTCGCAGCTCCACCAGTATCAGGTCCAGGTCACCGATCCTTCGGTTGCCACGCAGTTCGTCTTCACCGATTCCAATGTCGTCGTGCCCGAGCCGACGGCGCAGGATTATCAGGCCTTTGCCGGCTATGACGAAACCGCGCATCAGGCAACGGCCGACAAGCCGAAGAAGACCCGCCGCAAGAGGGCTGCCGCGACGAACTAGGTCTCGGCAGTTGCATGAGGCGTGCGTCGCGGCGCACGCTTCTCAGGCGTCCGACCACTCCGACAGCGCCGCGATCACGCTTTTCAGCTCCGCCCAGCGGCGGATCACCGTCTCGGCGCCGGCCTCGGTGAGCGCGTCGGCATGGCCGGGATAGCTGTGGGCGGCTCCGGTGAAGCCGATCACCCGCATGCCCGCCGCCCTTGCGCCGTGGACGCCGTGCACGGAATCCTCGATGACGAAAGTGTTTGCCGGGTTGGCGTTGAGTTTCTCCGCCGCGAACAGGAACACGTCCGGCGCCGGTTTCGTTTTCCCGGTCGGTGTTTCCATCGCCGAAAAAATCCGGTCGGCGAAAAACGGCAAAAGATGCACCTTCTCCAGCATGAATTCGATCCGCTCGGAGCGTGAATTCGAGCAGACGCAGCGCGGCACGGTTACCGCGGCAACGGCCTCGCGCGCGCCATCGATGGCGCGGACGTCGCTGCGCAGTTTGCGGTCGACCAATTGTTCCTCCCTGTCGATCAGAGAGGCCTGGAAGGGGATGCGGGACTTTTCCTCGACCCGCAGCATGATGTCCTTGAAGGTCAGGCCGGCATAGCTCTCCGAAATCTCCTCAGCCGATATCTCGTATCCTGCCAAGGTCAAAAGCTCGGCGTCGACACGGGCGGCGATGATCTCGGAATCGACGAGCACGCCGTCGCAATCGAAGATGACAAGGTCTGGCTGGGGCATGGTGATCCGGACAATGGGAGGGCGAAGTGGCCTCGGAAGGCTCAGGCGGCGCGGCATACACCAACAGGGCCGCCTTCGCAAATTCGCCCCACCCGTGCCTTGGCCTTCACGGAATATTTACGCTGATCGGTAACCATAACCAGGAGTAAACAGTAACGCGTGCCCTGGGTGTCAGAATGTCTGCCGTGCGTCTTCTCGACGAGCTATCCCACGCCCCCCAGCAATCCGAATGGCTGGACACGATCCTCAAGGGCGACTGCGTCGCCGCGCTCGACCGGCTGCCCGAAAAATCGATCGACGTCATCTTCGCCGATCCGCCCTACAATCTGCAGCTCGACGGCGACCTGCACCGCCCCGACCAGTCGAAGGTCGACGCCGTCGATGACGAATGGGACCAGTTCGAGAGTTTCGAGGCCTATGACGCTTTCACGCGGGCCTGGCTGCTGGCGGCGCGCCGGGTGCTGAAACCCAACGGCACCATCTGGGTCATCGGCTCCTATCACAACATCTTCCGTGTCGGCGCCAAGATGCAGGATCTCGGCTTCTGGATCCTCAACGACGTGGTCTGGCGCAAGACCAACCCGATGCCGAATTTCCGCGGCCGCCGCTTCCAGAACGCGCATGAGACGATGATCTGGGCCACCCGCGACCAGAAGGGCAAGGGGTACACTTTCAACTACGAAGCGATGAAGGCGTCCAACGACGATATCCAGATGCGCTCCGACTGGCTGTTTCCGATCTGCACCGGCGGCGAGCGGCTGAAGAACGACAATGGCGACAAGCTGCACCCGACGCAGAAGCCGGAAGCGCTGCTTGCCCGCATCATGATGGCCTCGACCAAACCGGGCGACATCGTGCTCGATCCCTTTTTCGGCTCCGGCACCACCGGCGCGGTGGCCAAGCGTCTCGGCCGCCATTTCGTCGGCATCGAACGCGAGCAGGCCTATATCGACGCCGCCAACGAGCGCATCGACGCGGTGCGGCCACTGGATGGCGCCGATCTCACCGTGCTGACCGGCAAGCGCGCCGAGCCGCGCGTTGCTTTCGTCAGCCTGATCGACACCGGCCTGATGATGCCGGGTGCGACGCTCTACGACGCCAAGAAGCGCTGGGCCGCCAAGGTGCGCGCCGACGGTACTGTGGCGATCGGCGACAGCGCCGGTTCGATCCACAAGATCGGCGCCGAAGTGCAGGGGCTGGATGCCTGCAACGGCTGGACCTTCTGGCATTATGAGCGCAGCGGTGGCCTGACCCCGATCGACGAGCTTCGCCGCATCGCGCGGCTCGGCATGGAGCGGGCAGGGGCCTGAACCCCTGCCAATTGCTTCGAATGCCGTTGATTCAAAGGCTCAACGGATCGCGCGAAGTGATTCAAATCAAGCCTTGATTCCGAGACGTTCGAGGTCTGCTTGAAGCGTCTCTGCATCGGTGAACAGCACCGACTGCCAGCCTGCCGCCTTCGCGCCATCGACGTTCTTCTGGCTGTCATCGATGAACAGCGTGGCCGCCGGTTCGAGGCCGAATGCGGCGACGTGGTGATCGTAGATGCCGCGATCCGGCTTGATCATGCCGATCTCGCCCGAGATGGTGACGCCGCGCGGGCGGTTGAGGAAATCGAAGCGCTCGCGGGCTTCGGCCAGCGTGTCGCTGGCGAAGTTGGTCAGCATGGTCACGTCGTGGCCGCTCTCGATCAGACCGAGCATGATGGCGACACTGTCGTCATAGGCATGTGGAACCATCTCGTGCCAGTGGCGGCGGAACCCGCGGATGTTTTCCGCGTGATCGGGATGGTCCGCGATCAGCAGCGCCTCGGCCTCTTCCCAGGTGCGGCCGCGATCCTGCTCGATGTTCCAATCATGCGTGCAGACATTGTCGAAAAACCACTTTCTCTCTTCGGCATCCGGAATGAGGCGGCTGAACGGAATGTTGGGATCGTAGTGGATCAGCACTCTGCCGATGTCGAAAACGATGTGGCGTATTTCAGTCATGGGGCCTCTTTGCACTGTGTGGCGA